>NZ_JBISWJ010000025.1:0-100770 GCF_044462225.1 Kocuria kalidii
TCCCGGGTGCGCACGGCCCCGGCCGTTTTCAGAGCACGTCCGTGTTGCCGCGCTGCTTCAGGGAGGCCACGGCGTCCTTGACCCGCTGGGCGTGCTCCCGGGTGGTCACCAGCAGCGCGTCCGGGGTGTCCACCACGACGATGTCCTCGACCCCGATCAGGGCGATCAGCCGGCCCGTGTCCGAGACGACGATGCCGCTGGAGCTGTCCGAGAGCACCCGGCTGTTGTCGCCCAGGACCGTCACGTCGGGATCCGTCTCGGGATCGACGTGGTTGAGCCGCCGGATCGCGGCGAAGTCCCCGACGTCGTCCCAGGTGAAGCTCGCCGGGACCATGGCCACGTCCCCGGCCGCGGCCGCGGGCTCGGCCACGGCGTAGTCGATCGCGATCTTCGGCAGCCCGGGCCACACCCGGTCCACGACCTCGTCCTGGGCCGGGGTGCCCCAGGCCTCGGCGATCTCGCTCAGCCCGGCGTGCAGCGCCGGCTCGCTCGCCGCGAGATGGCGCAGCATCAACGACGCCGGGGCCACGAACATCCCGGCGTTCCAGGTGTGGTTGCCCCCGGCCACGTACTGCCGGGCGGTGTCCTCGTCGGGCTTCTCGACGAACTCCTCGACGCCCAGCGCGTTCGGCGCCCCCGGGATCCCCAGCGGGGCCCCGGCCCGGATGTAGCCGAACCCGGTGGCCGGGGAGCTCGGCGGGATCCCGATCGTCACGATCCGTCCCGTGGCCGCGGCGGTCACCGCCTCCCGCACGGCGTCCTGGAAGGCCCCGGCGGGCTCGATCACGTGGTCGGCGGCGAAGGAGCCGACGATCGCCTCGGGGTCCCGGCGCTGGACGAGCATGCAGGCCAGCCCGATGGCCGCCGCCGAGTCCTTCGGGGAGGGCTCGAGCACGAGGTCCTCCGCCGAGAGCTCCGGGAGCTGCCGGCACACCGCCGCGGCGTGCGTGCGGCCGGTCACGACCATGACGCTGCCGCCGCCGAGCCCGGCGAGCCGGTCGTAGGTGGCGCGCAGGAGCGACGAGCCGGAGCCGGTGAGGTCCAGCAGGAACTTCGGCGCGTCGGCCCGGGACAGGGGCCAGAGCCGGGAGCCGACCCCTCCGGCAGGGATGAAGGGGTGGAAGTGGGCGAGAGGGGAGGTCACGAACCCACACGATACGGCTTGGATGCACGCACCGCGTTCCTGCTACGGAACACTACGAGACAGACAGATTCCCACCGCTGGCGCCCCGAGCGCCGGTTCGGGTCGGGTCCGAGCACCGAGCATCACCTGATACGGCACCGCGAGCCCGAAGACCTCGACCGGACGTTCCACTGCAGTTGCAAGGCCGGGCCTCCGGGACAGACCGACGGAGTTGGTTGCCGACCCTGGCTATGATGACCGGTGTCGGCAGGTGCAACCCGAGTTAAGGACATCCCGTTCATCGCGTGCCGCGGAACCCTCTGAATCGGCCGGGCTCACGGGCCACGGGATCGCAGAATGCGACCCCGTCTCAATTCCACGTTCAGGTAACCTGCACACCGCCCGAACCGGTGCAGTGCGTGAACAGCTCGTCACTCCGCGCACCGGCCATCCAACTGTCGCCCGGCACAGAGCTCGACATGCTTGGGAAGACAGTCGTGGACACGCTGTCCACGTACGACCTCGTCGATCATCGACAGAGAGGGTGCCCTGCATGCTGGAGCGGCGCCGCCGGAACCCGTTCGGAGCCGCTGGACGTGCCGCGCTCTGGGTGATCATCGGGACAGGGCTGGGTCTGTCCATTGTCCTCGTGACGCCGCACAACCTGGGGCTGGGGGGCACGTATCCCATCGTTCAGTTGGAATCCCTACGACTCGGCTGGATCATGGCGCTGCTCCTCCTCATCGGCATGGCCGCCGTCCTGGCAAGGCACAGCGACCACGGCAGAGGCGTCCGAAAACGGGTGCTGCAGGTGATGGTCCTCCTGCTGATCGGTGCCGTACTGACCGAGTCCATATTGTTCGCACGAGCCGGCGGCTTCTTGCCCGCCCGCCAGGCGGCGGTGCATGCCCCGGGGCGGGACCTCACGGTGCTGTCCTTCAACGCGCGGCAATCAGAGGCCGACGAGATCGTCGAAGCCGCTGTGGCAGTCCAGGCCGACGTCCTTCTGCTGGTCGAAGTGGACGCTGAAATCGCCGCACAGATTGCTGAATCACTGCACCGGCGAGGACTGCCCAACCAGCTGTTCACCGACAGCGACAAGGCCGTCGATCCCGATGCGACCGCCATAGTCACCGCTGACCGGGTGGGGCGTTACCGTCAAGTTGCGGGCCCCGAACTCGCCTTCGGCTCCGTCTCCGTTGCTCCTGTTGACGCTTCCAGGGCCCTCATCGGGACCTCGTCGTTCACTCCGCCGAGACTAAGCGCGGTGCACCCGCCACCGCCCTTGCCAGGCCGATACTCACCCAACGCGTGGTGGCGGCAGCTCCGTCTCTCGGTAGAGACATGCCGGCCAGGAGAATCAACGATCGTCGGCGGAGACTTCAACGCCTCCACGACCCATATCGGCCACCTCATGGATGAAGGGTGTGTCGACGCAGGAGAGCATCTAGGCAGGGGCGCTGTCGGCACGTGGCCCAGATCGCTTCCCGCACCACTTGGGGCCAGCATCGATCATCAGATCGCCGACGCACAGCGCTGGGAGCCCGTCGGCATCCAGTACCTGGATATCGGCGAGTCCGACCACCGCGCTCTGGCGGTCTCCTATCGAGGCATCGCGCTTAAACCGAGGTCGGGAGCGCCGTCGGGAGCTTCGGCGGGCTGAAACCCTGCACGGCGGCCAGGAACGTTTCCGTTCAGCAACGCAACGGAGCTGTCCGCGGCGACGTCGAATCCGGTGGCGTCGGTCCACTCCGGCTCGTACGACTTCCTGGGATTGCCGTGCACGACCACATCCCCTGGATCAGGAGCATCGTCATGGTCAGGAGCTTCACCGTGACCCGTAGCTGGGCCGCGACCTCGCCCCCGGAACCGGAGAGCCGCCCGGGGAGAACGGCACCAGCCAGAACGTAGCCCACCGCGACGAGCACGAACGGCGTCACGGTGGCCAGCAACGTCCACGACGCAGATCGCGAGAATGCATCGCTTCCGCGGTGCAGGTGGACCAGTCCGCCCACCAGCACGAGCCCGGACACAGCCCAGAAGGCCAGGCCGCCGATCTCTTGGGCCGTGGTCGCGCCCAGCGAAGGCACCAGCCGGTCCAGGGCGAAGCGGGCGCCCACCCGTTCGTGGATCCGGAAAAGGTCGTCGGCGGCCACGAGGAGGAGCACGCCGCCCCACCCGGCCAGCACGTGGTGGGTCCGGTCGCGCAGACCCGTCCAGAGGAGCAGGGCGGCCGCGGCCCCGAGCTGCAGCAGCCCGAACAGCTCCAGGAGCGAGCCGTCCATGCCGCCGTTCCACAGCGCGGCGCGGCGGAAGGGCAACAATCGGCTGCCGTCCCGGTCCAGCACGGCGCCGCTGCGATGCAGGACGTGGGCGATCAGCAGCAGCGCGTCGACCACCATGACCACGGCCGCGATCCGGACGGGCCAGGATTCAGCAGGAGCCCGCGTCCACGGCGCGCGGGCGGCGTTCATCGGGCGTGAAACTTCTGCTGCGCCTCGAGCAGTCCGTGCTCGACCAGGGTTTCGACCGCATCGGCCGCGTCGTCGAGGAGGAAGGGCAGCTCCTTGACCTCGGTGGTGGAGAAGGGCTTGAGGACGTAGGAGGCCGCGTCCATCCTCCCCGGGGGCCGGCCCACGCCCACGCGCACCCGGTGGTAGTCCTTGGTGGACAGGGCCTTGGACATGTCCCGCAGGCCGTTGTGCCCGCCCTCTCCCCCGCCGGTCTTGAGCTTGAGCGCGGCGAACGGGATGTCGATCTCGTCGTGCACGGCCACGATCTTCTCGGGGGCGATGTCGTAGAACTTGGCGAGACCCGCCACCGGCCCGCCCGAGGTGTTCATGTAGGTCATCGGCTTGGCCAGCACCACCCGCGGTCCGCCCGGGCGCAGCCGGGACTCCAGGACCTGGGCGCGGGACTTGTGCACCTTGAAGGACCCGCCGAGCCGGGAGGCCAGCTCGTCGAGCACCATCTGCCCCACGTTGTGCCGGGTCCTGGCGTACTCGGGACCGGGGTTGCCCAGTCCCACGACCAGCCATGCGTCGGACATCGGTGCCTCCTGGGGAATCTCGGGGTCGGCTCGCTCATGGGAAGTGCGGGGCAGCCGCAGCCACCCCGCACTCCGCAGGTTCAATCGGACGATGGAGCTCAGGCCTCGTTCTCGGGGACGACGTCGCCCTCGGGGGCCTCGACGCTCTCCTCGGCCGCGGGCTCCTCGCCGAGGTCCTGGGCCTGGGGCTCCGAGACGTTGATGACCAGCAGCTCGGGGTCGGAGACCATGGTCACGCCCTCGGGCAGGCGGACGTCGGCAGCGTAGACGTGGTCGCCCACGCCGTGGCCGTCGAGGTTGATCACGACGTCGTCGGGGACGTTCAGGGCGTCGGCCTCGACCGTGAGGGTGTTCTCCTCGACGTTGTGCACGGCGGTCTGGTCGACCTCACCGATGACGTGCACGGGGATCTCGACCTCGACGCGCTCGCCGCGGCGCACGGCCAGGAGGTCGATGTGCAGGATCTCCGGGCGGGTGGCGTGGCGCTGGATGTCCTTGACCATGACCAGCTGGGTGCTGCCCTCGACGTCGAGCTCGAGCACGGCGTTGGCGTGGCGCACGGCGAGCATCGTCTCGTGGCCGGGGATGACCACGTGCTGCGGCTCGGCGCCGTGGCCGTAGACCACGGCGGGGATCTGGTTGTTGTTGCGGATGCGGCGGGCATAGCCCTTGCCGAAGTCGCTGCGCGTGCTGGCGGGGATGCGGATGGTGTCAACCATGGGAACTCCTCGAAGTCGGGTCTGTCGTCGGAATGGCCAGGCGATACCGGCCGCAGACCCTCCCCCGCGTCTCGGACGCCGTGCGACGCGCCCTCGGGGCGCCGCCGCACAAGTGGGGACGGGAACGTTCAACCAGCCGTCGTCGATCACGGGATCCGTCAGGATCCCCTCGCCTTGGCAACCGGTCAAGGCTAGCACGACCGGTCGCGCGACCGGCTCGCCTTCGGCGCCGCCCGCCCGGACCAGGAACGACGTCTCACGAGCAGGGAGATGACGCCGGTGCCCCCGGGGGCGGATCCCGACGTTCCGTCTCCGGGTACCTGTCCCCCACCCGGCGGGCAACCCGGTCCGCGCCGCCGGCCACCCCGTCGTCACCCGTCGTGCACCCCGTGTTTTCATCGATGTGCACTTGTAAAGTCATCGATGGGGGCCGGAACCACGCCGGGGGGCGTAGGGGAGTGTTCCGGCCCCCGCACACTCGGGGGGAGTGACCAACGTGCTCAAGAGAAACATGACCGTACGACCCGCCGCCTGGCGGGAGACCCACATCCGCAGCCTGCGCCGCGTGGACGCGGTGGCACTGGCCGCCACGCTCGTGCTGACGCAGCTGATGCGCTTCGGCTTCGAGCAGGAGGGCCTCGAGCTCGGCCGGCTCAGCGTGCCGTACTGGCTGGTCGGCGCCGTGCTCGGCGCGGCCTGGTGGTCCTGGCTGGAGCTGCGGGGCGCCCGCGACGTGCGCCTGATCGGCTACGCCGTGGAGGAGAACCGGCAGGTGGTCTCGGCCACGCTGGTCCTGTTCGGCGCCCTGGCGATCCTGTCCTACGTGCTGGACGTGCCGATGGCCCGCAGCTACGTGGTGATCGCCCTGCCGCTGGGCACGCTTCTGCTCCTGGCAGGCCGCAGCCTCGTTCGGCGGGGGCTGACCCGCCGCCGGCTGGCCGGCGAGGCGATGTCCCGGACCCTGGTGGTCGGGCGCGTGCCGGGGGTCGTGGAGATGCTCCGGTCCCTGCAGCAGAACCCGGCCGCGGGCTTCGACCCGGTGGCGGTCTACGCGCCGTCGTCGTCCCGGGCCCTGCCGCACCACCTGGCGCGGGTTCCGGTGCCGCGGAACACGCTGCCGACCGGGGAGGCGCCCAGCGTGGAGGGGATCGTGGCCGCGTGCCGTGAGCACCGGATCGAGACGCTGGTGATGGCCTCGAGCGCGCCGCTGAGCTCGGAGGAGGTAAGGCACCTGTCCTGGTACCTCACCGACGAGCACATCCGCCTGGTCCTCGACACAGGTCTCACGGACATCGCCGGCCCGCGGATCCACACCCAGCAGATGGCCGGGCTGCCGCTGATCCACGTCTCCACGCCGCGGATGAGCCGCTCGCGGCTGCTGCTCAAGCGCCTCGTCGACATCGTGGGATCCGTCACCGCACTGGTGGCCCTCTCCCCCGTCATGGCCGTGCTCGCCCTGATCGTCAAGGCGCACGACGGCGGGCCCGTGCTCTTCGCCCAGGAGCGGACCGGCCTGGACGGCTCCCGGTTCAAGATGCTGAAGTTCCGCTCGATGTACCTCGACGCCGAGGAGCGCAAGGCCGAGCTGATGGCCGCCAACGACGCGAAGGGCGGGGTGCTGTTCTTCATGGAGAACGACCCCCGGGTCACCACCCCGGGCCGGTGGATGCGCAAGTACAGCCTCGACGAGCTGCCGCAGTTCCTCAACGTGCTGCGGGGCGAGATGTCGCTGGTGGGCCCACGCCCGCCGCTGCCCTCCGAGGTGGCCCAGTACGAGGAGCACGTGCACCGCCGGCTGCGGGTCAAGCCGGGCATCACCGGGCTGTGGCAGGTCTCGGGCCGGGACGACCTGGACTGGGAGCAGGCCGTGCGCCTGGACCTCTACTACGTGGAGAACTGGTCCCCGGTGCAGGACTTCGTGATCCTGCTGCGCACGGTCAAGGCCGTGGTCGCCAAGGAGGGGGCGCACTAGTTGGAAGAGGCCAGCGACGACGTCTCGGCCATCCGCCGCGACTACGGGACCAGCCGGCCCGCCGTCCTGGCTGCTTGGACCGCGCCCCGAGGCCGCACTCACGGTGGCCCCGGGCAGTCACCTCCGCACCGCCCCGGAGGACAACCCAGCATTCGCCTGTGATGCGGCCTTTCACCTGCGTACTCCGCCGGGCATGCCGGCGGAGTACGCGAGGTCCTGGGCTTACTTGACGACGCTGCCGGCATTCACCCGGCCGTGTGCCCAGTAGGTGCCGGTGCCGGCGATCTTGTCGGCGGTGGACTCGACCTCGGCACGGACCGAGGTGTGAGTTGCGCCGGGATCGGAACTCCATGCGAGGGCAGCAGTAGCGGCGACGATGGCTGAGGACACCGAGGTGCCGTTGCCGACGTCGTACCCCATGGAGCGGTTGTTCTGCGTGCCCAGCACGAACGTGTGGTTCGGGAAGGTCGAGTAGACGTTGACCCCGGGCGCTGCGACGTCCACCCAGCCGGCTCCGTAGGTCGAGAACGAGGCCTTGGCGTCCTTGTTGTCGGTAGCGGCGACGGCGATGACGTTCGGGTAGGCACCCGGGTAGATCTTGGTCTGGTTGCCTCCGTTGCCGGCGGCTGCCACGAGCACCACACCGTTGTTCCAGGCGTTGTTGACGGCGCTCTCCAGGGTCCGTGATGCTCGGACCCCGAGGCTCATGTTGATCACTTTCGCGCCGTTGTTCACCGACCAGTTGATGCCGTTCGCAAGACTGGAGCTGGAGCCGACCCCGCTGTCATTGAGGACCTTCCCGTCCAGGATCTGGCAGCCCGGGCACACGCCGGCCACACCTTCCGTGTTGTCGGCGGTCGCGGAGACACTACCGGCCATGTGCGTTCCGTGGCCGTAGTTGTCGTCACCGGACTCACCCCTCGTGAAGTTCGCACGTGCCGCCACCTTCGGCGTGATGTCGTTGTTGTCGTTGGCCACACCGGAGTCCAGGACGGCAACCTTGACGCCGCTGCCGGTCGTGACGCTCCATGCCTCGACGGCATCGACGTCAGCGTCCGCCGTGCCCTCGGCCACCGAGATGTCACCGTTGGTGTTCGTGAACGACTGCCCGTCGTTCTGCAGGGCGTACTGGCGCGCGAAGTACTCGTCGTCCGTCGCAGGAGTGACCAGGTGATCCAGCTCGGCGTACTCGACTGCCGGATTCCGGCTCAGAGCGTCGACGAGTTTGGCCTCCTTGCCCTCCGGCACCCCGATGAGGAGAGCGTCCGTGCTCCCGATGCGGGGTCCTTTCTCCAGGCCGTGCCGGCGCAGCACGTCTGCTGCCACTTCTGGTTCACGGAACTCGACCATGATCTGTCCCTCTGCGTAGGGCACCTCGGGCGCCGCGTTGGCCGGGGCGATCAAAGCGACTGCGCCCAGTCCCATGGTTGCCGAGATGAAGCCGGCCAGAATGTCTTTTCTCATGATGAAGCTCCGTTGAGTGTTTCCAGCAGTCGAGCAGTGCGTGCAGAGGCTTCCCCCCGTCGCGCTTCTCAGCGCAAGCCCCCCAACCTGCCAGGATCATCTGGGCCGGTCCTCCTGGGGCCGACGACATCAGGATCTGGGCGATACAGCCGGTGCGCGGCTCCAGGACGGTGGGCAGTTCGCCGCGCGTAGGCCAAGCTTCCTCCGGATGGCACCTACTGTCGATACCCCGGTGAGCAGCGCAAGGACCCCCGGCGGTCGGTGGCCGGGGACCAAGGCGTAGCTCCCGACACCTCCCATGGAGCCGCACTGGACGAAGGTGCACAACGAACCACTTCCCGCATAGGGACACGGCCGGAACAATAGACTTTTGTCCTGTCCCGAGAAGACCATGTGGGGACAGAAAGTGCCTCCCACATGCATTGTCATCCGGATACGCTCGGAGCAACCCCGAAGAATCCGTATCCCCTCGACGGACAAGCGAGAATCCGATGACCACGTCCCCCCTGCACACCGACGCCCAGCGCTACCTGCGCTCCGGCTCCCCCGCCGGCCTCACCGTGACCCGTTTCGAGATTATCGACGACGTCGCCGAGCTCACCGTCGCCTTCACGCCGGCGGCCCTGGAGCGCGTGCTGCGCTCTCAGCTCGAGGCCGTGGGCACCCCCTCCGACTGGGACTGCCCCAACGCCGGCACGGAGGCCGGCTCCCCCACGTGGGCCTACGCCCTGGAACTGTCCCGGGTGTTCAACGAGCACTACTTCAACCACGTGCTGCTCGAGCGCCACGAGGCCGGCTTCGAGGCCCTCCTCGCCGCCCACGGCCACGAGGGCACCCCCGTGGTCGCCAAGCCCGACTACACCCCGGCCTCCCTGTTGCCGCTGCTGCGCCGGCTGAAGGCCGAGCACCTGAGCCGCTCAGAGCACCACTGGTCGGCACGCGCCGCCTGAGCACACCGCTGCCGGCCACGCGCCGGTGGCACGAGAAAGGCCTGGGGCCGGCACCACACGGTGCCGGCCCCAGGCCTTTGCGTTCACCGGGCCGTGCTGCGCGCACGGCCCGGCGGGCGGTCAGCTCCCGGTCGTGGAACGCCGGCGCATGGCCACCGCGGTGGCCGCGAGCAGCCCGGCTCCCGTGAGAGCCAGGGCACCGAAGCCGGCCCTGGCCTCCGCGCCGGTCCCGCCGGCCGCGTCGGAGCCCGTCTGCATGTTGAGTCCGTCGTTGTAGCCCGTCCAGGACTCGGCGGGGACCCAGGTCGATCCGCCGTCGGCGACCCAGCTCGGGCCACCGTCGGCGGCCCAGTCCGATCCGGTGTCGGCGATCCAGTCGGCTCCGCCGCCGGAGTCGGCCGGCGCGACGACGACGACGCCCTCGCCGGCCCCGGTCCCGCCACCCGGCACCGCGACGGCTCCGTCGGTGTCGCCGTCCGGGCCGGAGTCGTCCGAGTCGCTGTCGTCGGAGTCGGCGTCGGTGTCCGCGTCGGTGTCGCCGTCCGCGACCTGGCCGCAGACCTCGACGGCCCGGTCGAAGAGCGCCTCGAGGTCCTCCTCCAGGACGCCGGCCGTCTCGAGCTCGGCCCGGACCTCGGCGAGGTTCGCAATGGCGGCGTCCAGGGTCACCTGCGCGGCGGCGACCTGGCCGAGCAGGGTCTCGAGCCCCGCCTCCGCCGTCACCACGGCCTCCTCGGCGGCCGCCTCGGCGTCGATGACGGCCTCCAGCTCGGCGACGACAGCCCGGGCGTCGGCCCGCGCCTCGGCCTCGACGGCCAGCGCCGCGCGGGCGTCGACCAGGGCCTCGGAGTCCTCCTCCGCGGCCGCGAGCTCCGCCTCGGCCTCGACCACCGCGGCGGCCGCCCCCTCCTGGAGCACGAGCGCGGCAGCCAGCTCGGTCTCGGCAGTCTCGACGGCGGCCTCGGCGTCGGCCACGGAACCGGCCGCCTCGACGGCGGCCTCCGCGTCCACGACGGCCTGGACCGCGATGGCCTGGGCCTCGAGGGCGGCGTTCAGCTCGGCCTGCTCCGCGGCCAGCACGGCAATGGCCTCCGCTCGGGCCTCGAGCGCCACGCCCAGGTCCGCCTGCGCGGCGACCAGGACCGCACGGGCGTCCTCCACGGGGCCGGCCGCGGCCGCTGCGTTCCGGGCGGAGAGCAGGGTCTGCTCCGCGGCGTCCTGCACCGCCACGGCGGCGGTGAAGTCCGCCCCGGCCTGGACCGCGGCGGCCGTGGCCTGGGCCTGGACGGTGCGGGCGGCGTTCAGGTCGGCGCTCGCCGCGGCCAGGGCCGCATCGGCCTCGGCCAGCAGCGCCTGCGCGGACACCAGGGCCGCCTGCGTGCTGGTCACGGACGCGTCGGCCTCGGCCTGGAGGCGGAGAGCTTCGTCCAGAGCGGCGGCGGCGGCCGCGTCGTCGTCGGGGTCCTCGGTCTCGGCCGCGGCGTCCACGGCGGCCTCCGCCTCGAGCACGGCGGAGTCGGCCGTGGCCTGGAGCGCCAGGGCTGCGTTCGCGGCGACCTCGGCGTCGGCCAGCGCGTCCGCCGCCTCGACCTGGGCCGCTCCGGCTGCGGTGGCGACCTCCTGCAGCGGCAGGACCGCGGCATCCGCGGCCGCCTCGGCTTCCAGCGCCTCCGCGAGGGCTGCCTCGGCGGCGACGGCGGCGGTGTCCGCCTCGGCCTGGGCCGCGAGCGCGGCCTCCAGGTCCGCCTGCGCGGAGATCGCCGCGTTCAGGTCCGCCTGCGCCGCGTCGACGACGTCCCGGGCGGCCGCCACGTCGGCGTCGGCCGCGGCCTGCACCTCCGCGGCCGCGTCCACGTCGGCCTGCAGCGGGACCACCACGGCGTCCGCCTCGGCCCGGGCCGTGAGCGCGGTCTCGAGCTCGGTCTCGGCGGTGATCGCCGCCTCCACGCCGGCCTCGGCGTCCGTTCCGGCCTGCTCGGCGGCGAGGACGTCGGCGTCTGCGTCGGCCTCCACGGCCAGCGCGGCGTCCAGCGCGGTCTGGGCCTCGGCGATGGCCCGGGCCTGGGCGTCCAGCTCCACCTGGAGCGTCGCCTGCGCGTCGGCGACGGCCTCGTCGGCCGTGGCCAGCACCTCGAGGGCCGCCTCGAGATCGGCCTGGGCCTCCTCGGCGGCCAGCTGCGCCGCTTCCAGGTCCTCGACGGCCGTCACAAGGTCGCCCTCGGCCTCCACAGCGGCCTCGATCAGGGCGATGCGCTCCGCCTGGGCGACGAGGACGGCGTCGACGGCCGTCTCCAGCTCGGCGACGAGCGCGGCGTCCACGCCGGACTGCTCCAGCGCCGTGAGGAACTCGGCCTGCGCGGCGAGGCAGTCCTCCGAGTCCACCGCGGCCACCGCGGGCGAGGAGCTGAGGATGAGACCGCCGGTCGCGAAGGCGGCCGCCGTTCCGGTGGCCAGGATCTTCTTCTGCATGGTCATGTTCGCCTTGTCTGGTGCACGGTGGAGGCCGGGGGACCCACCTGGGGGAGAGAACGAAAGCACCGAAAGCCTGCTTTCCAATGCCCACGTTACCTATGCGAACGCCTTTGGACCGGATGGTCCGTCCACCCGCGCGTCGGCGAACGACCTCCCGCCCCACCACGCGCGCACGCACCGCCCGACGTTGACCTGTCACGGACAGCGTCCCCCGAGTGGGGGACGTCGAGCGGCACAGTCAGCACGACGAGACAGCACCCAGCAGGCCGTGTGATCCACCTCACCACTAGGAGCGACGCCGTTCCGCGGCTTGTCGGGACCGAGTAGTGCGGATGCAAACACCTTTCGTCATAGAGCCGCATTCATCCATTTGCGCCCCTAAACTGACGACAAGTGCAATGCAGCGCGCGGTCCGCCGTCGCTCCCCGGGCCGGGAGCCGACACCCCAGGTGGCCGCGCGCTTTGTCGGGGAGGGAGCACCACCATGCTCAGCGTCAACCACGTCGCCCACGAGCCAGCAGATCAGCACACCCAGAATTCCATCGAGCAGCGCCGCCAGGACGACGCCGAGCGCACGCCCGCGTCCGAGACCGGCTGGCGCTCCGCCTATCTCACCCGGTTGCGCTGGGCCGATGCTCTGGCCGTCGTCGTCGCACTCCTCGGCACCCAGCTGCTCCGCTTCCAGCTGGAGTCCGCCGGACTGAACCTCGGACCCCGTTCGGTGCCCTACGCCATCGTGGGCATCGTGCTCGCCTTCGTATGGTGGATGCACCTCGGTCTGCGCGGCGCCCGGGACGTGCGGCTCATCGGCCACGGCCTCGAGGAAACCCGGCAGGTGGTCACCTCCAGCCTCATCCTCTTCAGCGCGATCGCCATCATCTCCTTCGGCTTCGACCTGCCCACCGCCCGCAGCTACGTCCTCATCGCCCTGCCCCTGGGCATCGGCCTGCTCATCCTGGGCCGCTTTCTCGTGCGGGACCGCCTGATCAGAGCGCGCTATCGCGGCGAGGCCCTCTCCCGGACCATGGTCGTCGGCCGCCTGGGCGGTGCTACCGACCTCATCAAGTCCCTGCGCCAGCACCCGACCTCCGGACTCGAGGCCGCCGCCGTCTACGTCCCCGAGACCCGCAAACCGCTCCCTGCGGAACTGCAGCGCGTCAAGCTGCCCCTCAACGCCCTGCCCTCCGGCGAGCCGCCCTCCGTGCAAGGGGTCATGGCCGCCTGCCGCGACCACGGCATCGAGACCGTGGTGCTGTCCTCCAACGTGCCGCTGAGTACCACGGAGATCCGCCACCTCAGCTGGGAACTCGCCGACGCCCACATCCGCCTGGTCATGGACACCGGCCTCACCGACATCGCCGGCCCCCGCATCCACATGCAGCAGGTGGCCGGCCTCCCCCTCATTCATGTGGCCACGCCGCGGCTGAGCCGCAGCCGAGCCCTGACCAAGCGCCTGATGGACATCGCGGGCTCCGCAGCGGCCCTGCTGCTCCTCTCCCCCGTCTTGCTGGCCCTGACGCTGATCGTCAAGGCGCACGATCACGGCCCCGCCTTCTTCGCCCAGGAGCGCATCGGCCTGGACGGCAGCCGGTTCAGGATGCTGAAGTTCCGCAGCATGCGCACCGACGCCGAGCAGGTGCTGCAGCGCCTCAAGGAGCAGAATGAGGGCGCCGGCCTGCTGTTCAAGATGAAGGACGATCCCCGCGTCACCGGCCCGGGCAAGTGGCTGCGCCGCTACAGCCTCGACGAGCTCCCCCAGTTCCTCAACGTCCTCAAGGGCGAGATGTCCCTAGTGGGCCCCCGCCCCCCGCTTGCCTCAGAGGTAGAGCGATACGAGGACTACGTCCACCGCCGGCTGCGCGTGCGGCCCGGCATCACCGGACTGTGGCAGGTCTCGGGCCGGTCGAACCTCGACTGGGAGCAGTCGGTGCGGCTGGACCTCTACTACGTGGAAAACTGGTCGCCGGTGCAAGACATGCTCATCCTTGGCCGAACCTTTAAGGCAGTGGTTGCCAAGGAAGGTGCGTACTAAGAAGGAAGCCGTGTGCATATCCCCCGGCACTCAACTCGTGTCATTCGGCAATCGCCCAGGGCTTAAGGGCAGTACATTCGACGGCATGGACGTCATAAACCACCTCGTATCCCTGCGTCGTCACCGCTGGGCGCAGCAGCTCCTTGCACTGCAGTGCGTTGAGATCCCCGCGCACGTGAAGATCGGTGACGGGTTCCGGTTACTTCACCGGGGGTTTGGCACGGTCGTTCATCCCGATACCGTCATCGGGGACAACGTGACCGTCTTTCACGGCGTCACCCTTGGTCGGGCCGATGCGTGGAAGCCGAAAGTGGACAGCCTGATGGAAGGCATTGAGATAGGGGATGAAGCAGTGCTTTGCGCCGGCGCGAAAATTCTCTGCAAGGACGGCATCTTGCGAGTTGGTCGTGGCACCGTCGTCGCGGCGAACGCGGTGCTGACACAGTCCACTGGAGAGGACGAAGTGTGGGCTGGCATCCCAGCCCGTAAGGTCGCCCATCGCGCCTAGCCACCCTGGAGGGCTGCTCGCGTCGTGTCATGTGGGCTAGTTGGGGGACGACGGCCGGTAACCTGGGTGGGTGACCCCCACACATCAAGCCAACTCCCCTATCGGCAGTCAAGTCCTGTGGATCATCTCCGCGGTGATTTTCTGTTTCGCAGTGCCCGCGTGGTTCTACCAAGCTACTGGTGGGCTGACCAACGACCGGAACCCGTGGTGGTCCACTGCGGTCATCGTCTTCGCGGGCCTTGCCTACGCCGGCGTCATCGCTTCTAAGCGCCGTCAGCTTTACAGCATGGTGGTGTGGCTATTCACCTACCTGTTTATGGGCCTCGCCCCGTACGTCCAGTACCGACTGGACACCATGCCGGGCACCACTCCACAGGTAGACACGTCGTTGCTCCCCATCGCTTCTGGACTAGTCATTGTCGCTGGCATTGCCTATCTAGTGGGCGGGTATTTTGCCCGGGGGCGCCGCTCGGGCGCGCAAACGGTATTCCGGGTGAATAGGAGGAGGGCGAACATCCTCACAGCCATAACCATAGGCCTGTTCGCGTACTACGCATCGAAAGTCGGGCCGTCCTCCTATTTCTTGTCACGCACGGAATTCATGATGGTCAAACAGATGACATGGCCCAACCCCACCCTTTTGGCGCTTCTGACAGGTGCGATGACCATGGGCTTGTTGGTCGCTTTCTTAGCGCAGATGACGGTGCGTCGCCAGATGAAGATGGCATGTATAAATCCTCCCGTCCTGCCCGCCGTCGTTGTTGCTGGGTTGTTGCTCTTCATTTCCAATCCCATCAGCTCGCCTCGATCCGCGGTGGGGAACTTGATTCTGTCAATGATTGCGGCCTTTGGCGCCTATGCGACCCTGACCCGCTTCCGCGTGGTCTGCGCTGCGGCGCTGGTGGGCATGCTAACCATCTTCCCGTTGGCGGATCTTTTCCGGCACAGCACAGATGCTACGTTCAAAGCGGAGAGCCCGGTAACCGCGCTTACCTCCGGCGACTTCGACGCCTTCGCTCAGGTCGTAAACTCTCTGGACTACGTCTCCACGCAGGGCATCACTTGGGGGCAGCAGTTACTAGGTGTGCTTTTGTTGTGGGTGCCCAGGTCTATTTGGCCGGGTAAGCCGGAAGACACGGGGATCGTACTCGCAGAGCACATGGGGTACCAGTTCACGAACATTTCCGCTCCATTTTGGGCTGAGATGACCATAAATTTCGGGTTCCTCGGCGCGATCGTGGGTATGGGGGCCTTGGGGTACTGGTTCCATGTCTTAGACAGCCGAACGGACTTTCACCTTAGGTTCCATGCCATGCCCCCTGTGGTGGTGTGTGCAACGGCCTTCTACATGCTTGTCTTTCTGCGTGGCTCCATGCTCACCGTGTCGGCTTACTTGCTGGTCATTTTGTTGGCGTCATGGTTCGTGACCGAACGTGGCCGCACTTCGCCCGCGCATTTCCAGGCGATGTCATCACCCACGCCCGAGCGCGTCACCTAACTCGATTGCAGGACAGTGCTCGCTATGATTTACCCATGCACAGCACCCCCGATCTGCGTGTCCCCCAAAACGGCCAAAGCCTGGCTCGACCACAAATAGTCGGGCTCACCGGTATCCGAGCCCTCGCCGCCGCATGGGTGGTGATTGAGCACTTCAGGTACGCGCTGTTTGGGCTCTTCCCAGGATCCCGCCCCGCCGCGAGATTCATCGAATCCGGGTTTCTCGGTGTCGAGATCTTCTTCGTGCTCTCCGGATTCATCATTGCCTACACCTATGCGCACAAGTTCGAAAAGTTCACCTGGGGTAAATACCGGAGATTCATGTTGCTCCGGTTCGCCAGGATCTACCCCGTGCACCTAGTGACGCTGCTCGCCGTCCTGGCACTGGTAGTAGCCGCAGCGTTTGCCGGCATCGAGCTGAACTCATCGGAAGGCCACACTCCCGGCAATTTCATCGCTAACGTGCTGATGCTGCAATCCGTGCCGCCGTTCTCACCGTGGAACCTGCCAGCCTGGTCGATCTGCGCCGAGTTCGCCGCCTACCTCGCTTTTCCTTTGGTGGCTGTATGGGTGGCCCGCATCAACAGTGCCCGCCACGGGTTTGTCGCAGCGGGCGCCGTCCTTGTGGTGGGGGCTGCGCTCTTGCTGGTCATCGCCGCCTATGTCAATTCTTCCCCCACCGGGTACGAACTAATTTGGGCGCGCATCTCCATCGAATTCACCGCGGGCACTCTCATCTACGCCGGGTGGCGCCACCTCGGGACAGGTAAGCAAGGGCCGTGGTGGGATTGGGCGGCAGGAGCTTCGTTCCTTGCCATTCTAGTCGTCATCTACTGGACGAATGCTGGCAGTGCCTTCGTATTGGCTGCAGTCCCATTCATCGGTGTCTTTGTGTTGTCCTGCGCCGGTGCCACCGGACTGGTCGGCCGATTTCTGGGATCTCGGCTAATGGTGTGGGGAGGGAAGATTTCTTACTCGGTGTACATGACACACTTCGTGTTGCTCATGGTCTTCGGGAAGCTCCTGCCTTGGGAAGCATTTGTCGACGGTTCTCTGGTAGCCCGGGTTGGAATTCTGGGCGGTTACTACGTGGCCGTGATCATTGCCGGCGCTGTTGGCTATTACCTCGTCGAGGAACCCGCCCGTCAGGCTATCCGCAAAATCGTCGAGGCGAAGGGTGGGATGCGCGCCCCGAAGATCACCCACCCCACCCCAGTGCTCTAGCTGTTGTGGGTCATGAGGTTCTTGGCGCGGGTGCGTCGATGAGATGAGGAACGGGCTCCTCGGCACAGGATGGAAGTTCCTACACAAACATCCGCACGAGAGAGCCCGTTCATGACCCACGTTAATGCACCCTTGACCCCGACCGGCCGGCTGCGCATGGTGTTGCGCCACCTCGACGACGGGATCCCGAAGGCCCACGTGGCTGCGGAGTTCCGGGTCTCCAGGTCCACGGTGGCGACCTGGGTGGCCCGCTACCTCGAGCACGGCGAAGCCGGGCTGGTCGATCGCCCCTCGATCTGAACCGTCACGGCTTTTCTGCCGTCTTCATACGGGCTGCGTCTCCGGCTGGGGCGCAGTGATCTGATCGTAGTGGACGGCCTCGAACTCGGCAGGTGGGACGTTGCCGAGGCTGGAGTGCAGCCGGCGGTTGTTGTACCAGTCCACCCAGGCCATCGTGACGTACTCGACGTCGCTGACGGTCTTCAGCGGTGCCTTCACGAACGGGCCCGGGCGGATGCACTCGGTCTTGTACAGGCCGATGATCGACTCCATGAGGCAGTTGTCGTAGGCGTCCCCGACCGAGCCGATCGACGGGGCCATGCCTTCCAGTGCCAAATGCTCGGTGAAGCGCAGCGCCGTGTATTGCGACCCGGCGTCGTGGTGATGGATCAGCCCGTCCGGCAGCACCAGCCCCTGGCGGGTCCGGTCCCACCGGCCCATCCGCAGGCAGGTGAGCACCAGGTCCGTGGTGCGGGTGGTGGCCGCGTTCCAGGACACGATGCGCTGGGCGAAGACGTCCACGATGAAGGCGACGTAGACGAACCCGGCCCACGTGCGTACGTACGTGAAGTCGGCGACCCACACGGTGTTGGGCGCGTCCGCGCTGAAGTCGCGGTTGAGCAGGTCACCGGCTCTGGCCCCGTCGGCGGACGGGACCGTGGTGCGCACCCGCTTGCCGCGCACGACCCCCGGCCAGCCCGAGCGCGCGCATCAGACGGTCTACCGCGCAGTGGGCCACCGTCAGCCCGGACCGGCGCAGGTACGCGGTCATCTTCCGCCGCCCGTAGAGCCCCTCCGGGGTGCCCACGGTGGCCAGCAGCGCATCCATGACCGCCGCATCGCTGACCGTGCGCGCGGCAGGTTGCCGACCGGGCTGCTTCCAGGATCGATAGGTTCTCGCGGCGATCGGCACGCCCTGCTCGCGCAGGACCGCGCAGACCGACTCGACCGCGTACCCCTGGGCCCTCATCTGGTCGATGAACCCGGCGATCAACGGTTGCGGGGGTCGAGCTCCCCGATGCTCCTATGTCAAGCCGCAACCTCGAGAACTGGTTCCGGACCAGGGCGATGCCTGAGGTCGATTGGTGACTCTTTGGCCTTCTCATCGGCGCGCAGAGCGGCGAAGACTCGGTCCGAAATCCTCCGTCGTAGCAGTCGCATCGCTTCGGTGTGGGTCTTGCCGCGGGCCAATTGCTTGGCCACGTAGTCGGCTCCTTCGTAGCCGAGCCTCTGCTGAGTCACGGCGGCCATGTGCAGGGCGGTGTTGATCGTACGATTGCCGCCGCGATTGAGACGGAATCGCTCGTGGTTGCCGGACCATACGGGGATCGGGGCGGTGCCGTTGAACCGGGCGAAGGCGTCCTTGGAGTGGAAGCGCGCCGCCCCGGCAGTCTCCCCGACGATCGTCGCCGCGCCGAGCACCCCGAGACCATCCACGGCCAACAGGTGCGGGTACTCGGTGCGCACCAGTCGCCCCAACCGCGCCTCGAGCTCATTGATCCGCCGGGTCAGACCGATGATTTCGCTGATCATGTCCTCGGCGATCTCGACGACCACCCCGTCCCTGCCGGCCAGTTGCTCTTGCACGGAGTCCAGGACGCAGTAGCGGCGCAAGGCCCGGGAAGGGACCTCGATGGCCGGGTCAATCTCGTGCAGGAACCACCGCAGTTTCGACTGCAGGGCCGAGCGCCGGGCGACCATTGACCGGCGATGGTCGGCCAGCAGCTTCAAATCGCGTTCCGGGCCGGCCAACACCGCGGTCGGCAGCTCATCCTCGCGCAATGCGACGCGGGCGACGGCCTCAGCGTCGATCGGGTCGGACTTGCCGCGTTCCCTGGCCCCGCGGCGCATTCCGGCCATCAGCCGGGTGTGCACCCGCACCACTTGGTGGCCGGCCAGCAACAAGTCGACTTCCAAGGCGCGTGAGAGATGTCGGCAGTCCTCCACCGCTACCTTCACCGCGTCCTGGGAACTCAACCATGCCAGGACCTTCTCATGGCCGCTGGGCCGGGCCTCGACGGTGAGCTCCTGGAGTTTTCGCCCGAGCCCGTCTACGGCGACCAGGGTGTGGGTGTTCTTGTGGGTGTCGATACCCACGACGGTGACCATGGCTACCTCCGCGTGCTCCTCGTGCCTGATCGAAAGGCAGGACGAGCCCCCGGCGGGCACGCCTCAATCGGACGCCGAACAGCGCACGCTCCTGACTTGTCTTGAATGGGTGGTGGCCAGCACTGGGGAGTCTGCAGCTTCGTAGTGTTGAGAGTGGCGGTCGGCGCTGGTCCGCAAGCTTCTTGTCGCCCCTGGAGGGGGCTGGCTCATTGATAGGGTGCCCGGCCGGCCGCCACCTGCCCTGGGTGTGGTTCGACAGAGGCGTGCAGTTGGATTGAAGTCAGAGTGCCCACCGAGGGAGCTTCATATCCCTGCCAGTGGAAGCAGCCTGCCATGACGATCATCGGGATCGATCCGCACAAATCCTCGCTCACCGCCGTAGCCCTGACCGCCGATGGCTCCGTGACGGCCACGCGACGTTTCGCCGTGACCAAGGGCACCGGACCGGCCGTGGTGGCGTGGGCCTCCCAGTTCAATCAGGCGCTGTTCGCCGTGGAAGGCGCCAAAGGCCTGGGGCGGGGCATCTCCCAGTACCTCATCAGCCAGGGTCACGAGGTCATCGACGTCCCTTCGACCCTGTCGATGAAGGCGCGTGTGCTGCACACCGGCGGCGGGCGGAAGACCGATGCCGCTGACGCCCGCGCCGTGGGGTGGGCCGCCCAGCACCACCAGGGCCTGCAGCGCGTAGCTGTCGAGGACCACGCCGAACTTCTGGGCCTGCTCACGCACCAGCGTGACGCGCTCAAGGGTGAGCGGACCCGGGCCCTGAACCGACTCCACGACCTGCTCCGGGACCTGATTCCCGGTGGCGTGCCCCGAGGCCTGAACCTCACCAAAGCGAAGGCGGCGTTGCGCACGGTGCGCCCGGCCACGGCCATCGCCCGATGCCGGCGCGATTTGGCACGTGATCTGATCGGTGAGGTGGCGCGGCTGGAAAAGCTGATGGATGACTACGAGCAGAAAATCGCCGAGGAGCTCCAGGCCACCGGCACCTCGTTGATGAAGTTGCCGGGCATCAGCACGATCCTGGCCGGGAAGATTCTGGGCGAGGTCGGCGACGTGCGTCAGTTCCACTCGGCCGGGCATTTCGCCAGTTACACCGGTGCCGCACCCCTGGACACCTCCAGCGGGGACAACCAGCGGCAGCGTCTGAACCCCGGCGGCAATCGCCAGCTGAACTCGGTGCTGCACGTCATGGCGGTGTGTCAGATCAGCCACGCAGGCCTCGGCCGGGAGTACTACCTGAAGAAGATCCAGGAGGGCAAGACTCCGCGCGAGGCCCGCAGAGCCCTTAAACGCCGGCTGAGCAACGTCATCTACCGCACCATGCTCAAGGACCTGACGGCCGGCAAACCGGTCCTCTCTTGACACAGAGGCCCTATCAGGCCACACCCGGACCTCGCCCGGCCGGACCGGCGGGGCGGCACATCGCGGACAAGCCCACCAGGATCGAGGGCAGCGAATAAACGAGCCAACCCCGCCGGCACTTCCTACGATGACATTGACGCGAAGAAAATCGAGGCCTTCCGCAGGATCTCGTTGGCCTCGCGCAACCGCTTGTTCTCGGCCTTCAGCCGCTTGATTTCCTCGGCGCCCTCGGAGGTGACTCCTTGGCGGGAACCGGCATCGACCTCGGCCTGGGCCACCCACCGCCGCAGCGTCTCGCGAGCCACACCGAGCTGAGCTCCGACCGCGACGCTGGCCGCGGTCACCGATCCGTAGTCGGCCTGATGGTCCTGGACCATCCGCACCACCCGAGCCTTGAACTCGGCATCGTACTTCTTGGGCATGTCGTCATCCTTCAACACAAGGAAGCGGCATCAAACCCGTGACGGTTCAATCCCGCACGAGAGCCGTACGCGCACCCCGGCGGCGGTCGTGGAGCTCATCGAGGTCCTACGGCGCAAGCACAAGTGGTCGGCGAGGCGCATCCACCGCCACTTGGTCGACCGCACCGTGGCCATCAGTCTGCGCACCGTGGGCCGCTGGCTGCACCGGCTGGGGATTTCCCGCTTTCGGGATCTGACCCCTGAGGGCGGGAGCTCGCGCAGGACCCCGGGCCGGATCCGCGCCGTCTGGCCCGGGCACATGGTCCACCTCGACGTGAAGAAGGTCGGCAAGATCCCCGACGGCGGGGGATGGCGCGCCCACGGCCGCGGATCCGACGCCGCGAAAGCGGCCAGGCGCGGGCCCGGGGCGAAGGTCGGCTACACCTACCTGCACTCGGCCGTGGACGGTTTCTCGCGCCTGGCCTACACCGAGGCCCTCGAGGACGAGCGGGCGGCGACGACGATCGGGTTCTTCTGCCGGGCGAGGGCCTTCTTCGCCGCCCACGGCATCACCAGGTTGCATCGGGTGGTCACCGACAACGGCGCCAACTACCGGGCCAAGGACTTCACCCGCTGCGTGGAAGGCCTGGCCGGCCGGCACCAGCGCATCAAGCCCTACACGCCGCGCCACAACGGGAAGGTGGAGCGGTACAACCGCCTGCTGGCAGACGAGGTCCTCTACGTCCGCCCCTACGCCAGTGAGCGGGCTCGCCGGGACGCGATCGGGGTGTGGGTGAACCACTTCAATTACCATCGGCCGCATACCGCCTGTGGTGATCAGCCCCCGGCCTCACGCGTCCCGGCCCGAGCCAATAACGTCATGCCCTCTTACAGCGCCGTCCGTTGCAGATGCTTCTTTGAGGCCGTCCGTCCGTTAATGTGGTTGCGGCCGTTCGGCACTAACAAAGCGGCGGATATCGATTGCCAGGGCGTCCGGAGTCATGTGATACTCAGCAAACCTTCGACCGCCTGCCGACATTTTCTGCATCAGACCAGGTTTTCGATACATTTCCTCCAGAACGCGTGCCCATAACTCACTATCAAATTCCTTCACAACAAAACCGCATTGCGCCGACTCCACGACTTCCGGCATGGCTCCGATTGGCGAGACAACCACGGGGACGCCACAAGCCATTGCTTCTGAGAGCGCTCCCGGCATTCCTTCACTCCGGGAAGGGAGGAGAAAGACTGAGGCCTCCTGGTAGTACGGAAGAGGGTGATTTGTCATGCCAACAATGTTTACAAATTTTTCCAGACCAAGACGTTCTATGAGCTGACGAAGGTGACTCTCGTATTCAGCGTCCTCGAACGGGCCGACAAGAGATAAACTCGCATCGATGCCCGAGCTGCGGAGTTCGGCGCATGCCTCGATCACCAGATGCGGCTGTTTTCGTCGACCGAGCGCCCCGACGAACAGAAGTTTGAATTCCCTGTCATCCAGACTTGTGGGTTTGGCGCCAGGGCAATATATCCGAGTGTCGACCAGGTTGTACGCTAGGCGTATGGATTCCCCGGGAAGACCTATCTCCACGAAATCATTCTTGATTCCAGTGGACAAGCAGATTCCAAGGACGGTGCGATTGAACAGCTTTGATTGTAAAGACTTTTTTACGAGCCCCTTGATATTTTTAGGCTTGCCGGTCAGGTCCCCCCCGTCGACTACAGGCAAAGCAATGATACGCGTGCGCTGGGATAGGAAGAGGGCTGGAAGGCAGTTCAACATATATGTTCCCTGCAGAAACACGGCATCGAACCGCCGCCTGTTCCAAAAGATATAAAAAGAAGTTTTCAGTAACCACTTGACTTGCGCTGCTTTCGGGAAGGACTCGGCTGGCGACGCCACCACCGGGACAGGACGTGCGACCCATGCAGGCAGTTCGGCTAATCCACGGTCGCGATAAAGGACTGTGGCCGAAAAGTTTGCCTTTTTGATCAGAGTCCTCAGAAGGCGGTCCTGCAAAACGATGGGACCGCTGTATCCGCCAGCCACGCCCCAGGGCGCGAGAACGAGCAGTTGAATCTGGCCGGATGCCGAGTCGGTTCGACGCCCGCGGCTTCGAAGGATCACGTCACATTCTCCCCATTGAAATTACTTGCTGGCGTTGCTTGCGAAGGCTCGCGAGAAACCACGCCATGCTGCCCAAAAGGAGGACGCTGGCCAAGCTGACGCGCACATCGTCGGGGCTCAGGACAGCAACGAAGCCACCCGCGGACATCACAAAGGTCAAAAAGCCGAATACCAACCGCGTTCCTACGCTGGCGTCGTTCATCACGATGCAGAATCGCCCTAGACCGAACATCACCTTCCATGCGGAAACAGCGAGTGCCAGTAGGACGACGTCATTGAAGACTGCGGTACAAGCCGCAAGGCCTGTACCAATGGCGTCCACGGTATTGAATAACGTTGCCTGCCACCACCGTCCTGATGACTGCTGGAAGCCATCTATCACTGGCGCGACGATCCGCGCCGTCAAACTGATCAGCAGTGCCATCGTCGCAGGGACAGCGAGGGCCCACTCCTGACCGATCCATGGCTCAGACCAGGGCAGTATGAGGACACCGAAAGCAACGATTATCGCCATTCCCGCAGAAAACACGTGCATGAAGGTCATGGCAGCTTTTGTACGATCGCCGCCCTGCAGAGCGGCGAAAACAGACAGAGACACTCGGGCGAGGGGCTGACTGATCAGACCGCTGATGCCCAGTGTAATTTGAAATGCCAGGTACAGAATGCCGAGAACTTCCGGTGAAGCCAAGAACTGCGAAACCAAGTATGCAACCTGCAAGGGAATGGTCATCATGAGGGAGTTCACTGCCCAGCTAAATCTTTGTCGCACATGTGGCGTGGGCGCCGGTTCCGCCCGGTCGGCACCATCACGTCGCAGTCGGGAGTGGATGACCATGTCGAGCACCACGTAGTAGGCCAAGGCCGAAATCGCCAACGCAATCGCCGACTCGCTCCATACTGCGATCGCCACCGCCACGAGGAGCTTGAGGACGGCGGCCATTGCCTGCGCCCAGATGAGTAGGGAGTACTGTCGCGAGCGGACGCCTGCAGCATACAAAAGGTCCGCGTCCCCTTGAACAGGTATCGACACGACGATTAGAAGGCTTAGAGCGGCCACTCTGGGCTCGCCTGCGTACAAATAGGCCCCCGCCACCATAAGACCGATAACGACTAGAAGTGAATTCAGTCGGAGTATCGACCGGCGGGTCCGATGAAGCGTTATGCCCTGATTCGCGAGGTAGCCGTTGACCTCACCGAAGTTGATGAGCCCTGTCAAGAGTGCCATGGCGGACGCGGCCGCCGCCCAGTAGCCGAACTCTTCCGGGCTCAGCCAGAAGACCAGAACCAACTGGGTGGCCAGAGCGAAGGCGCGAGTGACCACTGTACCCAGCGACAGCGAAAATACACCTCGCATGGAAAAAGTGCTGCTCATTCCCTTCCGACCGGACTGGACAGGAGGCGAAGATTGTCGACAAACTGCAAGGATTGTTCCACGACACCTCGGGCTTTGTGGTACCCACCTTCGACGAGCCAGACATCCTTACCCAGAATCGCCGCGGGAAGGGCGATGTGCAGGCGATCGGTCAGCACAGGGCCAGCGCCGGCGATGACCTCTAGATACTCGTCGAAGGTGGCCTGGTGCTTGGAGCTGATGTCCCGGTGGAGGACGCCCCGGCCCAAGAACGGCTCACGGGACATCTCCGGCATCTGAGAGATCAGAGCAGCCCCCGCTTCCTTCTGCTTCTTCGCCCGGACAGCCCGTGCGAGCCGTGTGTATACGGGACCATAGGGAACGCGGGTCGAAATCTGCCGGAAAGCAGCCGAGCGCGCAATCCCGAAGGCCCCTGACGCCAAAGGCTGGTTCAACTTATTCGAAACAGAATTTTGTTCAACGTCTTTGCGTGCCCCTACCAGAGGGCAACCACTCTTCACAGATTTAAAGATGTCCCGTACCACTTCGCTGTGGGATGCCACCACATCGTGGTCGAGGATGAGTTCACAACCCACCGACGCGAGGCTGTCACCCCACGCTTTCCGCAGATGGTCGTACGAGTACTTCTCGCGCAGAATCCAGGTCGTCTTCGACGTGCGCCCGCGAAAAAGAAATTCAGGGTCTCGGGTGGGAAAGTTAGCCGACGACGGGAATATCACCATCGGGGCCTCCATATTCTCCGACGTGGATTTTTGCATTAAGTCGGGGAAGGCATACATCTGCAGCAATGAACCGCTTGGTGGAACAAGTAGCACCTCGGCCTTGCGGATGTCGTCCACGGTTCGTATGCCTGCTTGATCCAAAATACGCCAAAATATTCTCATCAACAATTCGTCGCCGTTGTTTCCGAGGGGCTTTCCGGACTCGTCTGCAATCGGCACCACGTAAGCTGCTTTGTTCTTCCACGGTGTAAGTTCCGCTTGTAGTGCTTTTGCCGTCGGCCAACTGCTTTCCGTAGTTGCGATATTCTTACGGTCCGCTTCATGGGACCGGACCGTCACAGAATCAGATGTGGACACTTCGATGTCTCGCTTTGCGTCGCTGGGAACGGATCGAAAAATATTGAGGCTATGCCGAAAAACCGGATCAGCACGATTCCTTTTCGCCAATTGGTGGCTCTAACGTGTCTTTGTGACTTGCACGCACGTGTTTGCCGCAACGGCCTTCATAAGATGCACCTAGAAGTACGTGCACGCCCTCGGCAAAATTCTCGACCATCTGTGCAAGAGTCGGAAAAGCCCAATTGGCCTCTTCATCAGAATTGGGTTTCATTTCGAGTACCCGTAGAATTTTGTTCGCGAAGGACAAGGGATCGTCCGCTGACGTGAACCGGCTGCTTTCCTCAGACAGGTACTCAGATTCAGGTGCGTGGTATGACCAGTCGGTGGTAATCACGGGTCGATGCATTACTAGAGCGTCCACAGCGACCAAGCCAATCCGTCCTGGCATCACCACTGCGCGGGACGCGCTCATGACGAGGGCCTTACCATCCGTGTCCAGGTAACCAGTGTCCACTGCCTGTCCCCTATCGAATGCCGACTTCAGCAACGACTTCTGCGGTCCTGCACCGCCGACCAAAAAGCGGACGGATTTATCTCGACTCCATAGGTCGTCCAAAACCTCAACGAGGAAACGGACTCGCTTACTCTCGTCAAGCCCTCCTATGAAACTCAGTGTTCTGGCCGGGTCAATGTCAAACCGTGCGGCAAAGGTCCGCACGTCCTCCAAAGTCAGGTTCCGTCTGGAGCGCTCGAGCGCCGAAGTATCCAAAGAGTTCATCACTGTAGTCACTTTGCCCGGGTCTATCCCGGCGTCGAGAGCATAGTTGCGGCCGCCGGTCGTGTAGGCGAAGACGTGGTCGGCAACGTGCATCTGGAGACGCTCGAGCCAGAGATCTAATGAATTTCCAGGAGCCACGTATGGACGGACATGGCCCCAGAGCCCGACTCGGACGCTTGCGCGACGAGCTGCAAGCAAGGCTTGGTAGACGGGAAGCGACGAGCCCTCCAGTCCTAAGATCACGGCGTCGGTATGCTTCCACGGCACGGGATCGATGCTGACATCGATCGAACGTCCCCCAATGGACACTTTTTTGTGCTTTACGGGAACCAGCCAGTCGGGTCGTACAGAGTCACCTCTGGCCGCTTGGTCTCCGCGCGGGACGCCTGCCGCGACGATGCATTCCACTCCGGCTTCGCCGAGACGATCCTGCAAGGCCTCGAAGAAAGCTACGCGATAACTAGGTACATATGGCTGAGCAATAACCACCCTCATTGTCATGCGACGCCCTTCTGTGAACTGCTAACCGTTCGGTAGATGTCGGCCAGTTTCCCCACGATCGAAGACATGGAATGCGTCTCTTCAATTACTGCGCGGGCTCGCGCACCCATGGAGATCCGTAGGTTTGCATTCTCCAGTAAACGCTCCAGTGCCTTCTCGAAATCCTCTTGTGAGTGATCGCAGACCACCCCGGCCTGGTGATCGCGGACGAGAGATGCCAAGCCGCATGACTCCGTGATGACAACCGGAAGGCCGATCGACATTGCCTCGAGGACCGCCATAGGGAACGGCTCATCTGTGGACGGGAGCACATAGACGCTGGCGCGGCCCATTCTGGCCAGTGTTTGATCGGGGGTTAGAGATCCGGACCAATGGATCTGCCCGGTACGGTTTGAAGCGGCAATGGTTGCGCGGACACCCGCGCCTTCTCCCTCGTCGGGACCCACCAGGGAGAAACGCACCAGCGGGAAGCGCCGCCCGATTGTCACGGCGGCCCGCGCGAACAGCAACGGTCTTTTCCGGGGGTGTAACCGCGCCAAGAACAGGACTTCTAAGTTTTCTTGCGGGCCGTCGATCTGCTCAGTAGCCCGCGTCTCCGGCACGGCAATGCCGTTAGGGAGATGAACGAGATGAAGGTTTGTTCCCGCGATCTCGACGAGATCACCGCGTTCACGATTGGTCAAGTAGAACACCGCACTTGCCTTACGCAGTACGGGTTTGGTTAATAAGCGGTCGAGAGGTCCAGCCAGCTTCTTGTCGGTGCGGTCGATCATGCCATGGGTCTGCACCACGACGGGCGCCTTCGCCCGGAGAGCTAGAGCAGCTGCGGGAAGCGTGACAAGGTCCCGCGCCAAGTGAATGTGCACCACGTCGACCCCTTTGACCGCCGTGGCGAGCCAGGCGAAGAGTCCGGGCGAGGTCAGCCCGGCGAAGCCGGACTTCGGCACGGCCCGGCGAGCCGGGAAAAGTCGCACCGGGAATCCGTCGTACTCCGCCGGCAACGGCCCGTTAAAACCGCCCGCCGCGGCCGCGACCACTACCTCGTGGCCAATCTCGGTCAGCGCCTTCGCCTGGTTGATGGCCACGCGCACGGGTCCGCCGTAGGCGCCCTCCGGGCTGATGTAGGTGACGACCTGCAGTATTTTCACGGCTGTTCCACCGTCGCTGAGGCCGCAAATCGCCGCCCCTTGGTCTCGGCATTGGGAGGTCCGAGAACCACGTTTGGGTCGACGTCCCGGTTCACTAATGTCAGCGGCTGGACCAGCGCCGAGCGTCCGACGGTGACTCCTCCGGTGACCACACAGCGCGAGGTGACCCAGGCGCCGTCGTCGATGGTCACTGAGCGGGTGATGAGACCCATGTCCGTGCGGTGGGCGTGGCTGCCGGTGGTGATGAAGGTCTCCTGCGACACAACTGCGTCATGGCCGATGGTGACCTGGTCCTGGTTGTGAATCCACACTCCCTCGCCGATCCAGGAGCGGTCTCCGATCTCCAGATTCCAGGGGAACTTGATGCGCGTACGCGGTCGGATGATGACGCCGTCGCCGATCTTGGCGCCGAAGGCGCGGAG
This sequence comes from Kocuria kalidii, assembly GCF_044462225.1. Lineage (NCBI taxonomy): Bacteria > Bacillati > Actinomycetota > Actinomycetes > Micrococcales > Micrococcaceae > Kocuria > Kocuria kalidii. The sequence goes on from NZ_JBISWJ010000025.1 coordinate 28,578, forward strand.
CGCCTTTGTGCGCAGGCCGGAGCTGATCTGCCAGGGGTTGGTGACGAGGATGAGCTCCGTGGCCGACCACAGGTAGATCATCCACTTCGGCCGGTTCCAGGCCTCGCCCTCGCCGGGCGCCTTGGAGAGGTCGATGACGGGGACGACAGAATCGGCAGGGCGGTGCTCGGCGGCGGCCATGGGTACCTCTGCTGTGGGGGTCGGGGGACTTGTGTGAGCTGAACCACGGGATGACTGGGGGCGTCGCACCCGCGCTGAATGCGCTCACATGTATCGTTCGATTTATACCCCATTCCCTCCGGTGCGCCGCTGATCCCCCTCGGCGTTGCTCCCAGTGTGACGAAAGCATCTTCATGCCCCCACGTCTGACGATCATCGGCATCAACTACGCTCCCGAGTCCAGCGGCAATGCCCCGTACACCACGTCCCTTGCGGAGGGAATGACCGCCCTCGGCTGGGACGTCCGGGTCATCACCGGCTTCCCGCACTACCCGCAGTGGCAGGTCTATGACGGCTACGACGGGCGGACGCTGGAGGAGAAGCACGACGGCATCGACGTCCTTCGGCTGCGTCACTACGTACCGGCGGAGCCGAAGCTGCTCAACCGTCTGCTGATGGAAGTCCATTTCGGCATTCTGGCGGCCGTGGCGAACTGGGGCCGCCCGGACGTGGTCTTGTTCGTCAATCCCGGCCTGTTCTCTTCGGGCGTCGCGGCAATCCGTGCCAAGCTCGGCCGCCGCCGTCCCGGGACGGCGATCTGGATCCAGGACCTGTACTCCCGTGGACTGGAGGAGGTGCACACTTCCGCTGCCGCACTTGCACCGGTCATGAGGCAGATCGAGGGCCTGGTGCTCCGCGCCATGGATCGCGTAATCGTCATCCACGACCGCTTCCGCCGCCACGCGGTCAACGAGCTCGGCGTCGCTCCGGAGCGGGCCCTCATCCACCGGAACTGGTCCCACATCACCCCGCAGCACGAGATCGACACCGCGGCGGTCCGCGCTGGTCGGGGTTGGTCCGAAAACGAGGTCGTCGTCCTCCACGCCGGCAACATGGGCGTGAAGCAGTACCTCGAGAACGTCGTGGACGCCGCCCGGCTCGCCGACGAGCGGGACTCGCGCGTGCGGTTCGTCCTGCTCGGCGCGGGCAATCAGTTGCAGCGGCTCAAGGAGCTGGCCACCGGCATCGAGAGCCTGGAGTTCGTCGAGCCTCTGCCCGACGAGGAGTACACGGCAGCCCTGGCTGCCGCGGACGTCCTGCTGGTGAATGAGAAGCCCGAGCTGCGGGAGATGTGCGTGCCGAGCAAGCTGACGTCCTACTTCGCCACCGGACGCCCTGTCCTGGCTGCGGTGGACGACGAGAGTTCGTCCGCCGGCGAGATCGAGTCCTCCGGGGCCGGGAAAGTCATTCCCTCGGGCGATCCCGCAGGACTGCTGCAGGCAGCCGAGGAACTGGGGGCCGATAGGGCCGCAGCGTCGGACATCGGCGGCCGCGGTCCCGCCTATGTCGCCGAGCACCTCGCGGCAGACGCCGCCATGCGACGGTGGGACGATGTGCTTCGATCTTTGACGCAACATGTCCGACGGTGATCACCGGCTTTGCCGGTTGATTCACTAGCATAAAGCTGTCCCCTCAATGGCCTACGCCTCATCCCCCCGAAGGACGATCATGCACGCCACGCCGAAGAAGGCTTTCATCACCGGGATCACCGGTCAGGACGGTTCCTATCTGGCGGAGCTGCTGCTCGCCAAGGGGTACGAGGTCCACGGCCTGATCCGCCGTGCCTCCACGTTCAACACCCACCGGATCGACCACCTCTACTCGGACCCGCACGAGGCCGACGCCAAGCTGTTCCTGCACTACGGGGATCTATCCGACGGGTCCCGGCTGGTGACGCTGATGGCGCAGATCCGCCCGGACGAGGTCTACAACCTCGCGGCCCAGTCCCACGTGAAGGTCTCCTTCGAGGAGCCCGAGCACACCGGGGACACCACCGGGCTCGGCACCGTCCGGCTGCTCGAGGCCATGCGCCTGGCCAGCGTGGACGCTCGCTACTACCAGGCCTCGACCTCCGAGCTCTACGGGGCGACCCCGCCGCCGCAGCACGAGGACACCCCGTTCTACCCCCGCTCTCCCTATGGGGCGGCGAAAATCTACTCTTACTGGATCACCAAGAACTACCGCGAGGCCTACGACATGTTCGCGGTCAATGGGATCCTCTTCAACCACGAGTCCCCCCGCCGCGGCGAGACCTTCGTGACCCGCAAGATCACCCGGGCCGTGGCCGCGATCCAGGCCGGCAAGCAGGACAAGCTCTACATGGGCAACCTGCAGGCCATCCGCGACTGGGGCTACGCCGCCGAGTACGTCGAGGGCATGTGGCGGATGCTGCAGGCGGATGAGCCCGAGGACTTCGTCCTGGCCACCGGCACCCCGTGCACGGTGCGGGAGTTCCTGGAGATCTCCTTCGACCACGCCGGGCTGGACTGGCGCGAGCACGTCGAGTTCGACGAGCGCTACCTGCGTCCCACCGAGGTCGACGCCCTGATCGGTGATCCCGCCAAGGCCAAGGACAAGCTGGGCTGGGAGGCCACCGTCAAGGCCCCCGAGCTGGCCCGGCTGATGGTCGACGCCGACATCGCCATGCTCGAGCACACCGAGGGCTGGGTCGACACCGTCGAGCTGGCCTCCTGGGCCAAGTGACCGGAGACGCCACGATGACAGCAGGTACCACCGAGATGACCGACAGCACCGCGAGCACCTTCACACCGGGACCGCTGGACCGCACGGCCCCGTTCTACGTGGCCGGTCACCGCGGCCTGGTCGGCTCCGCCATCTGGCGCACGCTCCAGGCCGAGGGGTTCACCGACCTGATCGGCCGCACCTCCGCCGAGCTGGACCTCAAGGACCGGGAAGCGGTGTTCGCGTTCTTCGCGCACGCTCGGCCGCGCTACGTGGTGCTGGCAGCGGCGAAGGTCGGCGGGATCCTGGCCAACAACACCTACCCCGTGGACTTCCTCTCCGAGAACCTGCGGATCCAGGTCAACGTCCTCGACGCCGCCCTGGAGCACGGGGTGGAGCGGGTGCTGTTCCTCGGATCCTCGTGCATCTACCCGAAGCTGGCGCCGCAACCGCTGAAGGAGGAGTACCTCCTGACCGGGCACCTGGAGCCGACCAACGACGCCTACGCGATCGCCAAGATCGCCGGCATCCTGCACATACAGGCCGTCCGCCGCCAGTACGGGCTGCCCTGGATCTCCGCGATGCCCACCAACCTCTACGGCCCCGGGGACAACTTCTCCCCCACCGGCTCCCACGTGCTCCCGGCGATGATCCGCCGGTACGAGGAAGCCCGCCTGGCCGGTGCCGAGTCGGTCACCAACTGGGGCACCGGCTCCCCGCTGCGGGAGTTCCTGCACGTGGACGACATGGCCGCCGCCTGCCTGCACCTGCTCGAGCAGTACGACGGGGACGAGCACGTCAACGTGGGCACCGGCACCGACGTCACCATCAAGGACCTCGCCGGCCTCGTCGCCCAGGCCGTCGGCTACGAGGGCACCATCGAGTGGGACACCACCAAGCCCGACGGCACCCCCCGCAAGCTCATGGACGTCTCCAAGCTCGCCGCCGCCGGCTGGACCGCCCGCATCCCCCTGCGGGAGGGCCTCCGGTCCACCGTCGACTGGTACCGCGAGCACCAGGACGGCATCCGCGAGTGACCTCGACACATCCCCCCACGCCCGAGCCGATCCCGAGGAGAACCATGGAGCACCTAGACGCAGAGCGGGAAGCCCCCGCGCTCGACGCCCGGGACCTCCTCCGGCTGGTGCGCACCCACTGGCGGGCCATCACGCTGATCACGCTGCTGTGCACGCTCCTGGCGCTGGGCTGGACGCTGCTGCAGCCGAAGATCTACTCGGCCACCGCGTCCGGGCTGGTCGTCGCGACCGGTGAGCAGGACCTGGCGAGTGCGCTGGCCGGCAACAACCTCGCGCAGTCCAAGGCCGTCTCCTACGAGTCGCTGGCGACGGCGCGTCCGGTGGCCGTCTCCGTGATCGACGATCTCGGCCTCGACACCACGCCGGAGCAGCTGCTGCCGCGGATCAGCACGGATGTTCCCGTGGACACTCCGGAGCTCCGCATCACGGCCGACGCCGAGGACCCCACGGAGTCGGCCGACCTGGCCAACGCCTGGGTCGTGGCGCTGGCGGAGCAGGTCCAGGAGCTCGAGAGCCAGGGCGACGAGGACGCGATCAACCGCGTGGCCGTCCAGCCGCTGAGCAACGCCTCGCTGCCGCTCGCGCCGTCCTCGCCCAACCTCGAGCTGAATCTGGCTCTCGGCTTCGTGGGCGGTCTCGGGCTGGGCCTGCTGTACGCCTTTGCCCGGTACAAGATGGACCGCCGCATCAAGTCGGTCGAGGAGATCCGCGACGGCTTCGGCGTCGCCGTCCTCGGTGTCATTCCCACCGACGACCGGCTGGCCGAGCACCGCGAGATCATCGAGACCGGCTACTCCGCCGGCCGCGGGCACCACGAGTTCTCCGAGGCCCTGCGCGAGCTGCGCACCAACCTCAGCTTCGTTTCTGTGGACAGCCCGCCGAAGATCATGGTGGTCACTTCCTCGCTGCCGGGTGAGGGCAAGTCCTCGATCACCGCGAACCTGGCGGTGGCCATCGCCTCGACCGGGCGCAACGTCGTCGTCGTGGACGGGGACCTCCGCCGCCCGGTGATGACCGACCTGTTCGGGCTCGTCCCCGGTGTGGGCGTCACGGACGTGCTGACCGGGCAGGTGCAGGTGGACGAGGTCCTGCAGACCTACGACAAGTTCCCGAACCTGCAGGTGCTCGGGGCGGGGCGCACCGCGCCGAACCCCACCGAGCTGCTGTCCTCGAAGGCCATGCACGCCATGCTCGAGACCCTCGCCGAGGACGCCCTGGTCCTGGTGGACGCTCCCCCGCTGCTGCCGGTCACCGATGCCGCGCTGCTCACGGCCTCGGCCGACGGTGCGATCATCGTGGCGACCGCGCAGCGGACCACCACGGACGAGCTGTCCAAGGCGCTGGAGAACCTGCACCAGGTGCACGGGCACGTGCTCGGCGTGGTGCTCAACCGCGTCCCCACCACCGGTGCGGACGCCGGCTACTACGGGTACTACGGCAAGTCCTACTACGCGAGCTCGGACGAGCAGCCAGCGCCCAAGACCGGGGCGCAGCCGGTCGTGGCGGCACCGGCTGCACCGGCCGCCAAGCAGCCGTGGGGCACCGCGCCGCGGCCTCAGCAGGAGCCCACGGCGCCGTCGGCCGAGGACGCTGCTCCTGCTCCTCGGGCGCAGCGGTCGAACGGTGAGGCCTCGGCTCAGCAGGAGAGCTTCGGGCTCGAGGCGTGGAACCGGTCCGGCTCGTCCACCGGGTCCACCTCGACCACGGGCTTCTGACTCCGGCCGCCATCCGGCTCGACCCTCCACGGGGCGCCTTCCTGCGGGAAGGCGCCCCGTGCGTGTGTCCGGCTGTGGCCGACAGGGCATGCGGGTTGCCTGTGGCCTGCAAGAGGCGGCAGCTGTTCGTCTGTTTCATGACGGGCATTCCCGCTGGTCGTAACGCATGGATGACGCGTGGTGGGGACAATGGTGCCGGCACCAAGGCCAGCTCCTCGCGGAAGACCCGGGAACGACCTCGTGACCGGTTTCTGCGTCTCGACCGGAAGGCGGATCGATGACTCCTTCATCGACGACGGCGTCGGCGTCACTGTTCAAGGGCGGCCCGACCCTGCTCGATCTCCTGATCGACGTCAACGAGCTGAGGATCGTCGTGACCGGGCCTCGCATGCTGTTCGAGAAGCTCACCCTGGTGACGACGCTGTCGGCCTTCGACGGCGGCACGGTGGGACGGATGCGGGACCTGGCCGACTCCCTCGAGGGCACCATCCACTGCGGTCTGGTCGGCATGCAGCGAGCGGAGATCACGGTGCAGTCGGTCCGTTCCGGCGGTCATCTCGAGATCTCGCTGGGACCACCGAGCCTGTACCAGAGCGAGCTCGTGCTGCGCACGCGGACCGGGGAGACGTTCCGCGATCTGCTGGTCCGCCTGCTCGCCGGCGGTTCGTCCGTGCCGTTTCTGGCCGGCCTTCACCCGGTGACCGCCACCGGTCACCACGAGCACCACATCGGCCCCGACCCGGACGGTGGGATCGGCGGCGGTGACGAGCACGACGGCGGGCATGAGCACGGTGACGGGCACGAGCACGATGGGGAGCACCACGATGGACGTCCGTAGCAGCGCCACCAGCCTGCCCGAGGCCGAGCGGGACCGGTTCCTCGAGGCCGTCATCAGGCTCAAGCACCAGCCTGCCCCCGGAGGCCCCGAGGGCGTCAGCGTGTACGACCAGTACGTCGCCGTGCACGGCGCGGTGATGGCCGTGATCACACCGGGGCTGCCACCCGGTGAGACGGTGAACTTCGGGCACTGGAACATCGGGTTCCTCGCCTGGCACCGCCAGTATCTGCGCTCCTTCGAGCTGCAGCTGCAGGCGCAGGTGCCCGGCGTCACCATCCCGTACTGGGACTGGACCGACCACGTGGACGCGGTGACCAGGCTCTTCAGCCCGGACTTCCTCGGATCGCTGCGCGAGGGCCCACCCGGACCCGTTCCCGACGGCGTGCTGCGCAACCCGGTGCCCCCGGCCGACCGGCCCGCCTGGTGGCCGGACGGGGCCGACGGCTTCCCGATCCACCCGGTACTGAGGGAGGGGCTCGGTGCCCAGCTGTCCCGCGGGAGCGTCGGCGTCAGCTGGCCGCCGACGCAGGCCGGGGTGGACCAGCTCGAGCAGCTGGTGATCGACCGGCCCGGCGCCCACCCGCTGTGGTACTTCTGGCTGGTCCTCGAAGAGGGCCACCCGCAGGTGACCAGTCGCACGCACAACAGCGGCCACAACTTCATCGGCGGCCACATGTCCGGGGCCTTCTCGCCCAACGACCCGGTCTTCTGGCTGCACCACGCCAACGTCGACAGGCTCTGGGCCAACTGGCAGGCCAACCGGCTCGCGGCGGTCCCCGGGTCCCAGCCGGAGGACCACTACCCACCCCCGGACCAGGACTCCCCCTTCGACGGCGAACCCGCGCCGATCGGACACCGCATCGACGACGAGATGTGGCCGTGGGTGGGCGGCGCGCCCGGTTACGGCGCGGACGTCTCCCCCGCCGTGACGGCACTCCTCCCGGACTTCTCCGACGAACCCGCCGTCTCCGTCCGGCAGGTCCTGGACCCCGCCACCATCGACGACCTCGGGTACCGGTACGAGCCACCGGCGTGACCGCGACCGGTCGCGCCGGTTCTTCGCCGAATCTTCATGGTCCCCGGCTCAGCGGGACGGACCGGCAGGTTACTGTCGGTTGTACGTCATGGTCGGCAGCTGCACGCTGTCGGACCGGATCAGGCCATGGAGATCGGAGGAGTTCTGTGTCGAGCACGGAAAACGGCAAGACCGGCGAGCACCAGCAGGGCGGGGACCAGCACGACGAGCACCAGTCCCACGGTGACCTGAAGATGTACGTGCGCTTCGGGGCGATGATCCTGACGTCGATGGTGTGCATGTACGCCGCCATGTTCATCGGCTCCTGGGAGTGGAGCCATGTGCGCTGGAGCGAGAACCGCCTGTTCATGACGCTCACCATGGGCGGGATCATGGGCATCGTCATGCTCGCGTGGATGCTGAAGATGTACCGGAACACGAAGGCGAACGTGGCCGTGGTCGCGATCAGCCTGCTGCTCCTCGGTGGCGGCGCCTTCCTGGACCGCAGTCAGACCTTGGTGCAGGACACCGCGTACATGAGTTCGATGATCCCGCACCACTCGCTGGCCATCACCCGGTCCGAGCGCGCCGAGCTCGACGACGTCCGGGTGTGCCAGCTCGCGGTGGAGATCAGCGAGGCGCAGCGGCGGGAGATCGACGAGATGGAATGGCTCATCGAGGACATCGAGCGCAACGGACAGGTCCTGACGGCCGAGGAGGCAGCAGCCCGGCCGATCCCCGACTTCCCGGCGTCCGCGCTGCGTGACTGCGCCGGGGAGTGACCGGGGACCACGTCAGTCCTGGGGCGCGGCCTGCTCCGGGTCGGTCATCTCGGCGATCATGATCAGGTTGCCGCAGGTGTCGTCGAGCACCGCGGCGATGACCGGGCCCATGGGTGTCGGCCCCTGCACGAACCGCACGCCCAGGGCGGTGAGCCGCTCGTACTCCGCCTGCACGTCCTCGACCCCGAAGCTGTTGAACGGGATGCCGTCGGCCACCAGGGCCTCCTTGAACGGGTGCACGGCCGGGTGCTCGGACGGCTCCAGCAGCAGCTGCACCCCGTCCGGGGCCTGGGGTGAGACGACGGTCAGCCAGCGGAAGGGCCCGGCCGGCACGTCGGTCTTGAGCCGGAAGCCGAGCTTGTCGGTGTAGAAGTCCAGGGCCTTCTGCTGGTCGTCCACGAAGACGCTGGCGGTGGTGATGATCATGGCGTGTCCTTCGGTGGTGGCGGCAGGGCGTCCAGCCACTGCCGCACGTCGGTGAGCGGGAGGGTGTCCAGGTGGTGCACCGTGGTGCGGCCCCGGACGGTGGCGGTCACCAGGCCGGCCTCGCGCAGCACGGCCAGGTGCTTGGTGACGGCCTGGCGGGTCATGGCCAGGCCGTGGTCGCCGTTCAGGCGCACGGTGAGCTCGAAGAGGCTCTGGTCGTTGCGCGCGGCCAGCTCCTCGAGCAGGATCCGCCGGGCGGGGTGCGCCAGCGCCTGGAACGCGATGTCCACGCCTCCAGGATAGGCAACCTTCTGGTTGCTGGTCAACGGTCACCGCCTCGGGGCGGCTCCGGGGTCCGGCCGTCACGAGGTGCTCCCGGCGGCACCGTGCCCGATCGGCAGTGCCCCGGCCCTGCTCGGCCCGGACGGGCGAGGACCGGCCCCGGGATCCGCGGGGAGGCCGGCCGCCTGCCCACGTCCACGACGGGCCGCTACACTGGGGGCGGCTGAAAAGACGGCCATGACTCCTTCCTCTCGGAGGTTTCTCGTCATGGGCCCTGTCGTGCGCGACGCCGATCTCCCGCACCCGTCCGCCACCCCTGCGCTGACCGTCCCTGTGCTGACCACCCCTGTGCTGGTGGTCCCTCTCCGTGCGCGGTGGCCGCGATGAGGATCGTGGTGTTCGGGGCGGACACCGGCCTGGGACGCGAGATCGTCACCGAGCTCGTCCACGGCGGGCACACCGTCACCGCGGTGCTTCCCGCACACGCCCAGGTGCCGGGCCAGTGGAGGGGGCGGGTGGTGCTGCACCCCGGGGACGCCCTGGAGGCCGGGGCGCTCGACGACGTCATCGCTGGCACCGAGGTCGTCATCGACGCCCTGGGCGACTGCCGCGGGCGCCGCGCCCTGTCCCAGGCCGCGGCCGCGGCCACCGCGATCACGGACAGCATGGTGCGGCTGGGCTGCTACCGCTACATCGGTCTGCGACCGGACGTGCTGCTGGCACCGGCCGGGAAACGCCTCTCCTGGGGCGGCGCGCTGCGGCTGTGGCAGCTGCGCTGCGGGCTGCGGACCCGGGAGGAGACCGCGCAGGCCTTCACCGCAGTGGCCCGGTCCCCGCTGAGCTGGACGATCCTGCGCTGTCCGGGGCTGATCGACGGCCCGGCACGCGGCATCCGGCACGTCGCCATGACCCACCGCCACCGCGTGGGCTCCTCGCTCACCCGCGCCGACGCCGCCCGGTTCCTCACCACCCAGCTGCGGCACAGCCGCTACGTCTGCGCCGCCCCGGCGATCAGCAACTGACCCCCGGATGCGGTCGGGGCCGCCGTTCCCGCCGCCCGGGCCCTCCCCCGGCGCGGGAGCGGCTCCGTCTCCGGACGTCATCCGGGTGCTGCGCGGCCGAAGGGCGTACCGTGGATCATGTGCCCCTGTCATGACCCGGTTTCCCCGCACAGTGCCACGGAGGTGGCGGGGCCGGTGGATCGGTGGGCACGGGGGGCGTGCCTGGAACACGCCCCAACAGGTTCAGCCAGCGGGCCTTCTCTCCCCGGGCCCGGGCGCATGCTCCCAGGACCGGCGGACTCCACGAGGAGCGAGCCCCCACCGTGTCACGCACCACCGTCCTGGCCCGTCTGGCCGCCTTCCTGAGCCGCATCCGGGGACGCCCGCCCAGCACCGGCACCCCCGGGACCACCGCCCACTCCCGGCAGCTGCCGGCGGTGGACGAGCTGATGCGCCGCCTGCCGATGGACGCACACGTGCAGGCTCGGGGGCTGAGCGACGCCATGCAGTCCACCGGGGTGACGCTCGATCAGCTGTGGGCCTCGTCCTTCGGCCTCGGCGGGAACCTCTCCCGGTTCGAGGTCGAGGGCTACCTCCACGCCGTGGTGCCCCTGCCCCTCCTGGAGCGCGATGTCCTCGCCCACGCGCACAACGAGCTCACCGAGGACCTCCCCGATCCCGCACGCGCCCCCTACAGCTGGACCCGTGACCCGTAGGGCCCCGGCGGCACGACCCGGGCGGGTGCCGGCCCACCGGTGACACCGGTCCAGGAACCCGGCCCGTCCGTCGCGGGCACGCGCCCCGGCCCGGGTCAGGTTCCGGTGCCGGGTGCGTCCGGGGCGGGCGTGGAGCCGGGGCCGGCGCCGGGCAGGTCACCGGTGACCACCAGCTGCTCGGCGACCCGGCGCAACTTCTCGTGGGTGCGGGAACTGGCCGTGACCAGGGTGAGGAACGCCTGCTGGTCGGTGACCTTGTAGCGCTCCATCAGGATGCCCTTGGCCTGGCCGATCACGTCACGGGTGGCCAGGGCGTCCTCGAGATTGCTGATCCGCCTGGCATCGGCGAACGCCACCGCCGCGTGCGAGGCGACCAGGACCCCGATCTCGCGGGACTCGGCGTCGAAGGCGTGCGGGGCGGCCCCGTAGAGGTTCAGCGCCCCGAGGGTGTCGGCCTCCACGTAGAGCTGGAAGGACAGCATCGACACCGCCCCGGCCGCCACCGCGGCCGGGGCGAAGGCCGGCCACCGCTGCTCGTGCCGGAAGTCCGGCACCTCCACGGTGCGCTGCTGCCAGATGGCATCCAGACACGGCCCCTCTCCCGTCCTCTCCTGCAGGAAGTCCACGAGTGCGGCCAGGTCCCCGGAGTGGGCGTGGGAACGGATCCTGCCGTGGAGCTCCACCACGGAGATCGAGGCCCCCACCGTCCCCGGGATCAGCTCCAGGGCCGCAGCCACGATCAGCGCCAAGGTCTCCTCGAAATCGTTCTCCTGCTGCAGCTCGCGGGAGAAGTTGCCGAGCTGATCAGCCAGACCCCCTGCGTTTCCCGCCCCCGGGACCGCTGCGACAGGACCGTGCTGCGGTTCTTCCGCCGACGCGTCCATCACCCCAGTCTTCCCCACCCCGCACGATCCCACCACTGCGCCGAGAGCACGGTCCGCACGCCCAGGGCGGTGAGCCGCTCGTACTCGGTCTGCACGTCCTCGACCCCGAAGCTGTGGAACGGGATGCCGTCGGCCACCAGGCCGGCCTCGCGCAGCACGGCCAGGTGCTCGGTGACGGCCTGGCGGGTCATGGCCAGGCCGTGGTCACCCATCAAGGTCAGGTCCGCGTGCCGATCGTCAACAGGTACTCCATCTCGAACCGTGCCCGGTCGGCCGTGCCCCGGTTCCACCGGTCGCAGAAGTCGTCGATCGCCGCGTCGAACTCCGCGGCACGACCCTCGCGTTCCGCGTTCGCCCGGACGGCGATGGTGGGCCCGTAGTTCGCCTTGAAGTGCTCGCCGAAGTCACGGGGACGCGCGAACGCCGTGACCTCGAGAACATCGCGGCGGACCGTGGAGAAGTCCACCCGCCCGCCGAAGAGGCCGCGCAGGTGTTCCTCGCTCCCCCACAGCGGCGGGGGCTGCACGCCCGGCGGCGGGGTGGGGGCGAAGGGCTTCATCATGCGGAAGAGTTCGCCCACCAGCCCTCCGGGGGTCCAGCTCAGCAGCGCAATGGTGCCGCCGGGGCGGGTCACGCGCACCAGTTCGTCGGCCGTCACCTGGTGGTGGGGCGCGAACATGGCGCCGATCAGCGACATCACCACGTCGTAGGAGGCGTCCTCGAACGGGAGGTGCTCGGCATCGGCCTCGACCCACTCGAGGTCGAGCCCGGCGACCGCGGCGCGCCGCCGGCCGTCAGCGAGCAGTTCGGGCGTCAGGTCGCCGGCGGTGACGCGGGCTCCCGTGGCGGCCGCGGGAAGGGAGGCGTTGCCGTTGCCGGCGCCGACGTCGAGAACGCGCTGTCCGGCGGCGATACCGCTCGCCTCGACGATGCGCGGACCCAGCGGGAGCAGGAACGTCTCCACCATGATCGGGTAGTCGCCCGAGGCCCAGATGGCGCGGTGCTTGGCCTTGAGCTGCTGGTCTGCCGAAGGGGTGCTGATGGTCTGGCTCATGACGGGATCTCCTGGTCGATGTGCTGAGCGCCTCGGGTCGAGGCCTGCTGCCGGCATGCGGCGAGCTGTGCCACGCGTCCCAGGATCCGCTGATCGACAGGACGCAACATCGGGAGAACGCCCTATTCGTTCCCTACCTCTCCCCCGTGTCCGCTCCCCCGGCTCCCGCCCCTGCTCCCCGCGTGCGCGACCGCCTCCGCCCGGTTGTGCACACCGAGCTTCATCAGGATCCGGCTCACGTGGTGCCCGGCGGTCTTCTCGCTGATCCCCAGGGCTCTCGCGATCCGCGCGTTGGACATGCCGAGCGCGATCAGGTCGAGCACCTCGTGCTCCCGGGACGTCAGCTCCCCCGTGCTCCTGGGCCGGGGGCCCGTGCCACCCCCCAGGTCGCGCAGGAGCTGTGCCGCGGAGTCCAGCTCCCGGGACGCCCCCAGTTCCCGGAAGACGGTCCTGGCGGCCAGCGCCTCCTCCCGCGCCAGCTCACGCGATCCGTCCATGACCGACCGGGCCAGTTCGAGCCGGGCCAGGCCGGCGTCCAGCGGCATCGCCAGCGCGCCGAAGGCGTGCAGCGCCCGCCGGGCGCTCTCGGCAGCCGAGGCCTGATCACCGGTGGCCAGGGCGATCCGTGCCGCCGCCAGGTCGGCACGGGCCGAGCCGAGCCGCATCCCGGACTCCTTCGCGATCCGGTCGAGGCTCGCGGTGGCGGCCTCCGCCGCGCCGAGGTCCCCCGCCGCCAGGGAGGCGTCGACGAGGGCGGCCAGCAGCTGCGTGGTGCGCACCGCGTGTCCGTTCGTCTCGGACAGGCCGCGCTCGAGCAGGGAGACCGCCACGTGAGGTCGCCCCACGGCAACGTGGAGGAGGGCCAGGGCGCGCAACGACGACGGGTGTTCCTCGCGCCCGGACAGCAGCTGTTCCGCCTCGCGCAGGCGGCCCTGGTGGATCCGCAGCTCGGCCAGAGTGGCGAGGGCGGGGGCGCTCAGCTCCGGAATGGCCCGGGCGTGGGAGGCGAGGGCGGACTCCAGCGCGTCCTCGGCCTCCGACCAGTGACCCGTGGCGACCAGCACGTCGGCGTGCACGGTCCGGCAGACCCCCAGGAGCGGCGCCGCACGGTGGGTGCGCGCGAAGTTCTCGACGCGCTCGCACCACTCCCTGGCCCGATCCCACTCCTCCGCCTCGGCGCAGGCCATGACCAGATGGCAGTAGGCCGATCCCACGGTGTGGATGTTGCGGACCCTGCCCGCCGTGGCCGCGACCATGGCCTCCTCGAGCAGACGCAGGCCCGGCTCCCGATGACCGGCGGTCAGCTCCGCCTGGCCGAGCAGGCTCAGCGCGAGGACCTCGAGGTCCTCCGCGCCGGTCTCCCGGCCGATGCCGTGGGCCCGTGCGGCCTGGGACGCCTGTTCCTCGACGGACGTCGCCTGCAGGGCCCGCCCGACCGCCACCCAGCCGTGCCCCTCGCTCACGGGGGTGCCGTCGACGGTCCGCGCGGCCCGGGCGAGCCAGCCCCGCGCCGCGGAGGGCCGGCCGGCGATCAGGTGCTGCTCCGACACCCAGACCGCCACCCGGGCGGCGTCCGAGAACCGGTGCTGGGTGACATATCCGGTGAACGCCCGCTCCCGCCACTCGATCCCCCGGGCGATCTCGCCCTCGAACCACAGGGCGAGGCCCAGTCCTTCGGCGGCCACCGCGTCCCCGGCCGATGCGCCGGCGTCCAGGACGCGTTCGAAGGCCAGGCGCGCGCCGGCCCAGTCGGCCCGCTCGAGCGCCTCCGTGCCCTCGTGGATCTGGTCGCCCACCTGCGGCGAATCCATGCGAGCAGTATCCCACCGCGCCCACCGCGTGGACAGGCGACGGTGGTCCGCTCACAGCAGAGGAGTCCCCCGCTGCCACGGGGACGGACCTAGCATGGACCCATGAGCAGCGTGATCCGCCACACGTCGACCCCCACTCCGGCGTCCGCGCCGATCTCTCCGCCGAGGGAGCGCGCAGTCCCGCGAGCGCCCGTGGACCCGCTGTGGCGGTCGGTGCTGGGGTTGTTCCTGCGCCGCCGCCGTCTGGCGCAGGGGCTGACGCTGGCGCAGGTCGCCGGGATCGCCGGGGTCTCCACCCAGTACCTCTCGGAGATCGAGCGCGGGGTGAAGGACCCCTCCTCGGAGATCATCGCGGCGGTGGTCGGCGCCCTGGGGCTGGGCCTGGTCGACCTCACCGAGGGGACCACCGGGGTGCTGCTCGACAGCGCCCCGGCCTCCCGAACCGTCCCGGGCGGGCCGGTCTGCCTGTCCGGTCCCGTGGCGCTGGCGGTCTGACGCCCCGCCCCGGCCTGCTCGTCTCACCGGGCCCGGACATCCCGCGGCGCCACGACCCGGTCGGCCACCCCATAGCGCACCGCCTGCTCGGCCGTGAGCACGAGGTCCCGGTCGGTGTCCTCCCGCACCTGGTGCGGGCTGCGCCCGGTGTGCCGGGCGAGCACCTGCTCCAGCTGCTCCCGGGTGCGAGCGATCTCCTGGGCCTCGAGGATGAGGTCCGGGATCTTGCCCTGGCCCTGCGCGACCGGCTGGTGCAGGACCACCCGGGCGTGGGGAAGCACCGATCGGCGCCCCGGGGCGCCGGCGGCCAGCAGCACCGCGGCGGACGAGGCCGCTTGGCCCACGCAGGTGGTCCCCACGGGAGCGCCCACGTACTGGATGGCGTCGTACACGGCGAGCATCGCCGTGGTGGAGCCGCCGGGGGAGTTGATGTAGAAGCTGATCGGCTGGTCGGAGCCGTACGAGTCCAGGTAGAGCAACTGGGCGATCAGGACGTTCGCGACCCCGTCATCGATCTCGGTGCCGAGGTACACGATGCGCTCCACCAGCAGCCGGCTGAACACGTCCATGCTTCGCTCGCCGTTCGGCGTGCGTTCGACGACGTAGGGCACTGGGCAGCCGCTCACGACCCTGCCCCCGCAGCAGCCGCGGCGGCGGAGCGGGGCCGCACGTCGTCGAGCCCGGTGACGACCCGGTCCACGAACCCGTAGGCGAGGGCCTCGTCCGCGGTGAACCAGCGGTCCCGCTGGGAGTCGGCCACGATCTGCTCGAGCGGCCGGCCGGTGTGCTCGGCGATGAGCCCGAGCACGGTGTCCCGGGTGTGGCGCAGGTCATCCGCCTGGATGGCGATGTCCACGGCGGAGCCGCCGATGCCGGCGGAGCCCTGGTGCAGCAGGATCCGGGCGTGCGGCAGGGCGCTGCGCTTGCCCGGGGTGCCGGCCGAGAGCAGGAACTGACCGGCGCTGCAGGCCAGTCCCATGGCGAGGGTGCTGACGTCGTTGGGGATGATCCGCATGACGTCCATGATCGCGAGCATGGCCGGGACGGAGCCGCCCGGAGAGTTGATCCACAGGCCGATGTCCCGCCGCGGGTCCTGTGCAGAGAGCAGCAGCAGCTGCGTGCACAGCCGGTTGCCGGTGGCCTGGTCCAGCTCGGCGCCCAGCACGATGATGCGCTGCTCCAGCAGCCGGGACGCGAGCTCGTCGTCGATGAGGGTTCTGGGTGGTGCGGTGGTGGTGCTCATGGACCGAGCGTGGACCCCGGCGGTCCCGTGCGGAACCCGTCTCTGCTGTGGGCGGCTCTGCCCTGAGCTGTTCTGCTCGCAGCGGCGCCGGGGACTCCTCCGGCGGGCGGTCCGCACGTATGCTCGGAACCGATCGGATCGAGCCGGACGACGCCGCCGGGATCCGGCACGGCGTCGTCGTCCCAGGATGGAGACACGATGAGCGCCGCCCCGAGCCAGAACGCCCAGACCCCCGCGCCGTCCGCCGCGCCCCACGTGGCCGACGGCCACGGCCTGATCCGCGTCCAGGGCGCGCGGGAGAACAACCTGCGGGACATCAGCGTCGAGCTCCCGAAGCGCCGGCTGACGGTGTTCACCGGCGTGTCCGGCTCGGGCAAGAGCTCCCTGGTGTTCGGCACCATCGCCGCGGAGTCGCAGCGGCTGATCAACGAGACCTACAGCGCGTTCCTGCAAGGCTTCATGCCCACGCTGGCCCGCCCCGAGGTGGACGTGCTGGACGGCCTGACCACCGCGATCATCGTGGACCAGGAGCGGATGGGCGCCAACGCCCGCTCCACGGTCGGCACCGCCACCGACGCGGACGCGATGCTGCGGATCCTCTTCAGCCGGCTCGGGCAGCCGCACATCGGCTCGCCCAAGGCGTTCTCCTTCAACGTGGCCTCCATCAGCGGCGCGGGGGCGGTCACCATGGAGCGCGGCGGGAGGACCGTCAAGGAGCGGCGCAGCTTCACGGTCACCGGCGGCATGTGCCCGCGCTGCGAGGGCATGGGCACGGTCAACGACGTCGACCTCAGCCAGCTCTACGACTCCGCCAAGTCCCTCAACGAGGGCGCGCTGACGATCCCCGGCTACAGCGTGGACGGCTGGTACGGCCGCATCTTCGGCGGCTCCGGCTTCTTCGACCCGGACAAGCCCATCCGTGACTTCACCGAGCGAGAGCTGCACGACCTGCTCCACAAGGAGCCGACCAAGATCAAGGTCGACAACGTCAACCTGACCTACGAGGGGCTGATCCCCCGGCTGCAGAAGTCCTTCCTGTCCAAGGACGTGAACGCGCTGCAGCCGCACATCCGGGCCTTCGTGGAGCGCGCGGTGACCTTCACCGCCTGCCCCGAGTGCGGCGGCACCCGGCTCAGCGAGGCGGCCCGCTCCTCGAGGATCGGCGGGATCAACATCGCCGAGGCCGGCGCGATGCAGATCAGCGACCTCGCCGCGTGGGTGCGCGAGCTGGACGAGCCGTCCGTGGCGCCGCTGCTCACGGCGCTGGGCGAGACCCTCGACTCGTTTGTGGAGATCGGGCTGGGCTACCTCTCGCTGAACCGGCCCTCGGGCACGCTCTCGGGCGGCGAGGCCCAGCGCACCAAGATGATCCGCCACCTCGGGTCCTCCCTCACCGACGTCACCTACGTCTTCGACGAGCCCACGATCGGGCTGCACCCGCACGACATCCAGCGGATGAACACCCTGCTCCTGCGGCTGCGGGACAAGGGCAACACGGTGCTGGTCGTGGAGCACAAGCCCGAGACGATCGCGATCGCCGACCACGTGGTCGACCTCGGCCCCGGTGCCGGTGCGGCCGGCGGCACCGTCTGCTACGAGGGCACCGTCGAAGGCCTGCGCACCGCCGGCACCCTCACCGGGCGGCACCTGGACGACCGGGCGACCCTCAAGCCCTCGGTGCGCACGCCGTCCGGGGTGCTCGAGGTGCGCGGCGCCGACACCCACAACCTGCGCTCCGTGGACGTCGACATCCCGCTCGGGGTGCTGACGGTGCTGACCGGGGTGGCCGGCTCGGGCAAGAGCTCGCTGGTCTCCGGCTCGGTGGTGGGCCGGGAGGACGTGGTCTCGATCGACCAGGGCGCGATCCGCGGCTCCCGCCGCAGCAACCCGGCGACGTACACGGGGCTGCTGGACCCGATCCGCAAGGCCTTCGCCAAGGCCAACGGCGTGAAGCCGGCGCTGTTCAGCGCCAACTCCGAGGGCGCCTGCCCGGCGTGCAACGGCGCCGGGGTCGTCTACACCGACCTGGCCATGATGGCCGGCGTGGCCACCACGTGCGAGGAGTGCGGCGGCCGGCGGTTCCAGGCCTCGGTGCTCGAGTACACCCTGGGTGGCCGCAACATCGCCGAGGTGCTGGCCATGCCGGTCGAGGAGGCCGAGCCGTTCTTCGGCACCGGCGAGGCCCGCACACCGGCCGCGCACGCCGTGCTGGACCGGCTCGCCGACGTGGGGCTGGGCTACCTGAGCCTCGGCCAGCCGCTCACCACGCTCTCCGGCGGCGAGCGGCAGCGGCTCAAGCTGGCCACGCACCTGGGCCGGAAGGGCGGCGTCTACGTCCTCGACGAGCCGACCACGGGCCTGCACCTCGCCGACGTCCAGCAGCTGCTCGGGCTGCTCGACCGGCTGGTCGACTCCGGCAAGTCGGTGATCGTGATCGAGCACCACCAGGCGGTCATGGCCCACGCCGACCGGATCATCGACCTCGGGCCCGGCGCCGGCCACGACGGCGGCCGGATCGTCTTCGAGGGCACCCCCGCCGAGCTCGTCGCCGCCCGCTCGACCCTCACCGGCGAGCACCTCGCGGCCTACGTGGGCGCCTGAGCGGAGCGCTCGTCCGGCCGCGGCACCCCGGGAGGGACCTCGGCTAGACCGCCGGCTCCCGCTGCGCGTAGCGGCGCTCCCAGGCGAGGATCGCGTCCGTGGCCTCGAACAGCTCGTCCGCCATCTGCCGGAGCACCGCGTCCTCCTGGCGGTAGGGGTCGATCACGTCGTTGCGCTCGGGGTGGCGCACGGGCACCCGCTGGCGCAGCCGCGGCGCCTGCTGGACGAGCCAGGCCCAGCGCTCGGTTCGGTCGGCCGGCACCGCCCGGTCCAGCTCCGGGTCCGTGGAGAGGTACTGCAGGATCCGGGCGAACTCCCGGAGGGTGAAGACCTTCTTGAGCAGGCGCGGCGCCTGCTGGAGCACCGGCTGGGTGTGCTCCCGGGCCATCACGAGCACCAGGTCGACGTCCCGCAGCACCTCCGGGGTGACCTGCCGGGCCCGGTGCGCGGCGGCGGCCGCCAGGCCGCGGTCCTGGGCCAGCCGGCCCACCCGCTGCTCGAAGCCCTCGTCCACCAGCGCGTGCATCCCGGCGCTCGTCACCTCGAAGCCGCCGGGAGAGATCTCGTCGAGGCCGTGGTCGAGCTCGACCGCGGCCATCGGAGAGCGGCACACGTTGCCCGTGCAGACCGTCAGGATGCGCGTGGGTGCCATGGTTCTCCTCCGGGAGTGGGGTCCGGATCATCGTATCCGGCGCCGGGCCCCGCACCGGGCCTTGGGCCGCCCGGGGGCGGCGTGCCGCCGGCAGCAGCGAGGCGGCGACCCCGTCGTCGTCAACCCTCCGGAGAACCACTGCGCACGAAGATGTTTGCATACGTAACACAGCGCATCGTTATTGATTATTTATGCAAACGCGCCTTTATACTCGACGTGGCTCCAGAGGATCTTCCCCCCATCCCGATGGCCTTGCACGAGTCGTTCCCCCCGACGATCCATGCGAGATAGGCGTTCCAGCGTGAAAGCACCCCCCCGACTGACGCTGCCCGCCGCCCTGACGGCGGCGGTGCTGGCCATCACCACCCTGACCCCGGTCGCGGCCCTGGAGGAGGCCGGAAGCACCCGGTCCACCGTCCTCTCCGAGGAGCGGCAGGGCGACCTGGTCTCCCGGGTCGTGGAGTCCGACGGCGAGATCGTCTCCACCCTGGTGGACGGGACCACCGGCGAGGCCGTCCTGCCGGACCCGTCCCGCGCCGGCACGCAGCCCACCGGCGGCGGTCCGCACGGCGGCGCCGTGCTGGGCCAGTGGGCCAAGTCCGAGAACCACTTCGAGCAGCTGGCCGCGACCTCCGCCCGCACCGCCGCGGAGCTGGACGGCACGGACCCCGACGGCACCGGCACCGAGGAGGGGGCCGCCGCAGGGGCTGCGTCGGCCGACCCCCTGGGTGCCGCCGCCGCCTGGGCCCCCAACGGCATCAAGGGCACGGACGTCTCCAACTGGCAGCCGTCCCTGAACTGGTCGAGCCTGTGGAACCAGGGCTCGCGCTTCGCCTACGTCAAGGCCTCCGAGGGCGACAGCATCCGCAACCAGCTCTTCGGCCAGCAGTACACCGGCGCCGGGACCGTGGGCATGTACCGCGGCGCCTACCACTTCGCCATCCCCACCCGCGGCTCCTCGGGCGCCAAGCAGGCGGACTACTTCATCAACAACGGCGGCGGCTGGTCCGCGGACGGCAAGACCCTGCCCGGCCTGCTGGACATGGAGAACAACCCGTACCCGTCCCTGTACGGCAACCAGTGCTACAACTTCAGCCAGGCGGAGATGGTCAGCTGGATCCGGGACTTCTCGAACCGGTACAAGGCCCGCACCGGGCGCCTGCCGGCCATCTACACCAACGCCTACTGGTGGAACGACTGCACCGGCAGCTCCACCGCGTTCAACGACCACCCCCTGCACATCGCCTCCTACGGCGTGAGCTCCCCGCGGCTGTACCCGGCCGGCTGGACCACCTACGACTTCTGGCAGTACACGGACGCCGGCTTCACCGAGCGGATCGACGCCAACGTCTACCGCGGCAGCGCGGCCCAGCTCCAGGACCTCGTGCGCAACGCCTACTACCAGCCGATCGGCGGCCGGGCCCCGGCCCGTCCGACCACCACGGTCCCCGCCGTCCCCGCGGTGCCCGGTCCGTTCAAGGACGTCGCCGCGACCCACCCCTTCGCACCCCAGATCGCCTGGGTGAAGAACCAGGGCGTGCTGCGCGGCTGGTCGGACGGCACCTACCGGCCCGCCCAGGAGATGACCCGCTCGCAGGTGGCGGCCGCCCTGTACCGCCTGTCCGGCTCCCCCGGCTTCACCCCGCCGCGGGTCTCCCCGTTCACGGACGTCCCCACCAGCCACGTCTTCTACAAGGAGATGGCCTGGCTGCACGCCCGGGGCATCTCCACCGGCTGGGTCTCCGCCACCGGGGAGCGATCCTACAAGCCGGCCCAGAAGGTCAGCCGGGACCAGATGGCCGCGTTCTTCTACCGCCTGTCCGGCAGACCCGCCTACACCGCCCCGGCCTCGTCCCCCTTCACGGACGTCTCGACCCGGCAGGGCTTCTACAAGGAGATGGCCTGGCTGCAGGCCGAGGGCATCTCCAACGGCTGGGACGACGGCACCTACCGTCCCGCCGCCGGCACCAGCCGGGACGTGATGGCCGCGTTCCTGTACCGGTACGCCACCCGCTCCTGACGCAGCACCCCCTCGTGATCCCCACCGCCACGGCACCACCATGCCTTCCGAACAGAAATGCGGGTGACATCCCCATGAAGAAGCACCTCGTCGTCGTCGCGGCCACGGCCGCCCTGACCGTCTCCTCCCTCTCCCTCTCCCTCGCCGCACCCGCCACCGCGGCGCCGCAGGACATCGTCTCGATGGACGCCCGGACGTGGACCTCGGACGCGCAGAAGATGCTCGACCTGATCAACGCGCACCGGAAGTCGAAGGGCCTCAAGCCCGTGCGGTACTCGGCCACCGTGGCCCAGGTCGCCCAGGGCGAGTCCGACCGCCTCGTCCGGCAGGAGGTCATCAACCACACGAACAACTTCCTGAACGACAAGCGCGCCGGGTCCTGGGACGCGGCCGGGGAGATCCACGCGATCTCCTGGCGCCACTCGGTCAACGACCTCGTGGACTGGTGGAAGGGCTCCAGCGCCCACAACAAGGTGCTCACGGACCCCCGGATGGAGGTCATCGGCATCGGCCTGACCTACGTGGACGGCTCCCTGGCGGGCAACAAGCAGGGGTGGCGGCTGGTCGGGACCGTCACCTCCTACGGCTACCCGGACGGCCGGGCCCCCTCGGACACCCGCACCACCGTTCCCCTGGGCGCCCCCGACGTCCAGGTCGCCGCCGGGCCCTTCCAGGACGTGCCCGCGAGCCACCCGTTCGCCGCCGAGATCGCCTGGATGCACGAGCGGAACATCTCCACGGGCTGGGCCAGCGGCAACACGCGGGTGTACAAGCCCGCGCAGGCGGTCACCCGCGACCAGATGGCGGCGTTCCTCTACCGCATGGCCGGCTCCCCGGACTTCACCCCGCCGCGGGTCTCCCCGTTCGCCGACGTCTCCACCGGGCAGGGCTTCTACAAGGAGATGGCCTGGCTGCACTCGAAGGGCATCTCCACCGGGTGGGTCGACGGCCGGACCCGCCTGTACAAGCCCGGACAGGCCATCACCCGCGACCAGATGGCCGCGTTCCTCTACCGGCTGGCCGGCAAGCCCGCCTTCACCCCGCCGCCGTACTCCCCCTTCAACGACGTCTCCACCCGCCAGGGCTTCTACAAGGAGATGGCCTGGCTGAAGGCCCGGGGCATCTCCAACGGCTGGGACGACGGCACCTACCGGCCCTATGCCGCCACCGACCGCGACGTCATGGCGGCGTTCCTCCACCGCTTCGCCCACACCTCCTGATCCCCCCCTTCCCTACTCGCCCGAGGACACCATGAAGAAGCACCGCATCCCCCCGTTCGCAATCGTGGGCGCCGCACTGCTCGTCGCCCTGCCGACCAACGGCGCGTTCGCCGAGGAGGCCCCCGCTCCTCCCGACGCGGTCCAGACCGCGCCCGAGAACCTCCCCACCGACCGGATGATCGTCAAGTACGCCGCTCCGCTCGGCGACGCCCAGAAGCAGGAGATCCTCGGCACCGCGGCGGAGCAGGCCGACGTGCCGGAGGCCGAGGACACCACCGAGCTCAAGACCACCGCCGACGGCGCGGACGTCGTCGAGCTGACCGACGCGGTCTCCCCCGACGACGCGGCGGACCTGGCCCAGGAGCTCGAGCAGGACCCGGCGGTGGCCTACGCCGAGCCGGACCAGCTCGTGTTCACGGCCCAGATCCCCGGGATGGACGACCAGGCGCAGGAGCAGCTGGGCTCCGCCGCCGCGGCCGCCTACGACGCCGACGCCCCCTACATGTGGGCGCTCAACAGCCTCGGCGCCCCCCGGGCGTGGGACACCGCGACCGGCCGGGGCATGACCATCGGCGTGGTCGACACCGGCTTCGCCAACCACCCCGACCTGGACCTCAACGTCATCGGCGGCTGGGACTTCGTCTCCTCCCCCAGCCTCTCCAACGACGGCAACGGCCGCGACTCCGACGCCCGGGACCCGGGCACCCACTCCGTGTACGGGCAGTGCTGGGCCGGCTCCCCCGCCTCGAAGTCCATCTGGCACGGCACCCACGTGGCCGGCACCGCCGCCGCGCGCCGGGACGCCTACGGCGTGGTCGGCATCGCCCCCGACGCGACCCTGCTCAACGCCCGTGCCCTGGGCGCCTGCGGCACCGGCTACGTCTCCGACATGGCCGACTCGGTGACCTGGCTCGCCGGGGCCCCCGTGGCCGGAGTACCGGCGGCCCGCAAGCGCGCGGACGTGATCAACATGTCCCTGAGCATGTACGGCTCCTGCCCCGTCACGCTGCAGAACGCGATCAACACGGCCTGGAACCGCGGCATCCCGGTGGCCGTGGCCGCCGGCAACAACGGTCAGCCGGCCATCAACTACGCGCCCGGCAACTGCTACAACGTGGTCACCGTGGGCGCCGTGACCTCGGACCGCACCCGGGCCAGCTACTCCAACCACGGCGCGGCCGTGGACATCTACGCCCCGGGCCACCACATCCTCTCCGCCGGCAACACCGGGACCAAGGGGCCCGTGGCCCCCAACAGCCGCTACGACTACGGCACCTCGATGGCCTCCCCCCACGTGGCCGGCACCCTGGCGCTGATGAAGCAGAAGAACCCGTCGTTCAGCTCGAACCAGCTCAAGGACCTCCTGCTCACGTCCGGCGACCCCTTCGCCTCCGGCAAGACCCTCAACACCCACGACGCCCTCTACATCACCTCGGCGTTCAAGGACGTCTACTGGGGCCGCACGTTCTACAACGAGATCGCCTGGATGCACAGCTCCGGCATCTCCAAGGGCTGGGCCAGCGGCAACACCCGGGTCTACAAGCCCGTGCAGTCGATCACCCGGGACCAGATGGCGGCGTTCCTCTACCGCATGGCCGGCTCCCCCGCCTACACCCCGCCGAAGGTCTCCCCCTTCGCCGACGTCGCCACCGGGCAGGGCTTCTACAAGGAGATGGCCTGGATGCACGCCAAGGGCATCTCCACCGGCTGGGTCGACGGCCGGACCCGCCTGTACAAGCCGGGACAGGCCATCAGCCGTGACCAGATGGCGGCGTTCCTCTACCGCATGGCCGGCAAGCCCGCCTACAGCGCTCCGAGCACCTCGCCGTTCGCCGACGTCTCCACCCGCCAGGGCTTCTACAAGGAGATGGCCTGGATGCACGGGACCGGCATCTCCAAGGGCTGGGACGACGGCACCTACCGGCCCGGCGCCGCGGTCAGCCGCGACGTCATGGCCGCGTTCCTGCAGCGCTTCGACCAGAAGTTCTGACCGGCAGCCCGCCATGGACGACGGACCCCCTCACCGCACGGTGAGGGGGTCCGTCGTTGCCCGGGCCGGTGCGGGCGGGGTGTCAGGACCTGCCGTCGAACAGGCTGGTCACGGAGCCGTCCTCGAAGACCTCCTGGATGGCGCGGGCGATGAGCGGGGCGATCGAGAGGACCGTGAGGTTCTCGAACTGGTGCTCCGGGGGCACGGGCAGGGTGTCCGTGACGACCACCTCGAGGGCGCCGCACGTGGACAGCCGGTGCACCGCGGGGTCGGAGAACACCGCGTGGGTGGCGGCGATGATGACGTCCTTGGCGCCCTTCTCCCGCAGCACCTGCACGGCGCCGGAGATCGTCCCGCCCGTGTCGATCATGTCGTCGATCAGCACGCAGGTGCGGCCCTCGATCTGTCCCACGACCTCCTTGGAGGTGGCCTGGTTGGGCCGGGTGATGTCCCGGGTCTTGTGCACGAACGCGAGCGGGCAGCCGCCCAGCAGCTCGGTCCACTGCTCCGCCACGCGCACGCGCCCGGTGTCCGGGGAGACCACGGTCACGTTCTCGACGTCGACGACGGAGCGCACGTGGTTGGCCAGCAGCGGGATGGCCATCAGGT
Organism: Kocuria kalidii; assembly: GCF_044462225.1. Classification (NCBI taxonomy): domain Bacteria; kingdom Bacillati; phylum Actinomycetota; class Actinomycetes; order Micrococcales; family Micrococcaceae; genus Kocuria; species Kocuria kalidii. Next base: position 53,651 of record NZ_JBISWJ010000025.1, read on the forward strand.
GGTCCACCGGGCCGTCGAAGAAGCCCTGGATCTGCGCTGTGTGCAGGTCCACGGACATGAGCCGGTCCGCGCCGGCGGTCTTGTAGAGGTCCGCGATGAGGCGGGCCGAGATGGGCTCGCGGCCGCGGTGCTTCTTGTCCTGCCGGGCGTAGGGGTAGAACGGGGAGACCACCGTGATCGACTTCGCGGAGGCCCGCTTGAGGGAGTCGATCATCAGCAGCTGCTCCATGATCCACTGGTTGATCGGGGCCGGGTGGGACTGGATGAGGAAGGCGTCCGTGCCGCGCACCGACTCCCCGAACCGCACGTAGGTCTCACCGTTGGCGAAGTCGTACGCGTCCGTGGGGATCAGCTCCGTGCCGAGCTCCGAGGCGATGCGCTGGGCGAGCTCCGGGTGGGCCCGTCCCGAGACCAGGACCAGCTGCTTGGCACCTGCGTTGGTGATGGCGGTCATTCTTACTCGCTTTCCTCAGTGGTGTCCCCAGTGGTGTGCCCGGTGGCGTGCGCCGCGGTGTCCGTGCCGGTGCCTGCGCCGGAGTGCTCGCGGGTCCGGGACGCGTCCGTCGCGGCGCCGTTGCCCAGGGCGCGCGCGGCGGCCTCGGCCGCCGCGGTGCCGGGACGGTGCTCCACGACCCAGTTCTCGACGACCCGCTGCGCACCCTCGGTCAGGGCCAGGGCCCCCGGCGGCACGTCCTTGCGGATCGTGGTGCCCGCCCCCGAGTAGGCGCCGTCGCCGACGCGCACGGGCGCCACGTACATGTTGTCGGAGCCCATCCGGACGTGGTCGCCGATCACGGTGCGGTGCTTGCGCACGCCGTCGTAGTTGACGAACACGGAGGCCGCCCCGATGTTGGACTGCTCGCCGATGGTCGCGTCCCCCACGTAGGACAGGTGCGGGACCTTCGAGCCGGTGCCGATCCGGGAGTTCTTGGTCTCCACGAAGGTGCCGATCTTGCCGTCGTCCCCGAGCACCGTGCCGGGCCGCAGGTAGGCGAAGGGTCCCACGCTCGCGCGCGGGCCGATCACGGAGCCGGTGCCGTGCGTGCGCACCACGTGGGCGCCGGGGCCGACCTCCACGTCCGTGAGGGTGGTGTCCGGGCCGACGACGGCGTCCTCGCCCACCCGGGTGCCCCCGTGCAGCTGCGTGCCCGGCAGGACGGTGGCGTCCGCGGCGATGCGCACCTGCACGTCGATCCAGGTGCTGGCGGGGTCCACGATCGTCACGCCGTTGCGCATGTGCGCCTCGAGGATCCGGCGGTTGAGGTGGGCGCCGAGCTGGGCGAGCTGGACGCGGTCGTTGGCGCCCTCGACCTCCCAGCGGTCCTCGATCTTCAGTGCGTCCACGGCGTGGCCGGCCTCCCGGGCCAGCAGCGGGACGTCGGTCAGGTACATCTCGCCCTGCGCGTTGTCCGAGGTGACCTTCGCGAGGCTGTCCCGCAGGACGTCGGCGTCGAAGGCGAAGATGCCGGAGTTGATCTCGGCGACCGCGAGCTCGGCCTCGGTGGCGTCCTTGGCCTCCTTGATCTCGCGGAACGAGCCGTCGGCGTCCCGCAGGATGCGGCCGTAGCCGCCCGGCTGCTCGTGCTCGGCGGTCAGCACCGTCACCGCGTTGCCGCGCTCCTCGTGGTGGCGGACGAGCCTGGCCAGGACCTCGGGGGTCAGCAGGGGGACGTCGCCGTAGGTGACCACCACGGTGCCGGCCAGCCGCTCCTCGGCGTCGAGGGCCTCGACCGCCGACTGGACCGCGCGGCCCGTGCCGGGGACCTCGTCCTGGTCCACGATCAGGGTCTCCGGGTCCTGCTCGAGGACGTGCGGGGCCACCAGGTCCCGCTCGAAGCGCACCACGGCGGCCAGCCGCCGCGGGTGCAGGCTCCGGGCGGCCACGAGGCAGTGCCCCACCATGGAACGACCCCCGATCCCGTGCAGGATCTTGGGGGTCTTGGACTTCATGCGCGTGCCCTTGCCGGCGGCCAGGACGATGACGGCGGCGGGCCCGGCGGGCGCCCCCGGACGAGTGACAGGGGTCTGGGGGGTGCTCACGGCGGGATGCAGCTCCTCGGTCGTCGATCTGCGAGAGGAGCAGATGGGTTCACCGGCTCCGGCTCTGTTCCGGCTCACCCGCTCCCGGGTCCTTCAGCCCTGTGGCTTTCCAGCGCCCTGGCGGGATGCGGACGTTCCGCCTCTAGGACTCGAACCTAGACTCCACGGCTCCAAAGGCCGGGGTGCTGCCGATTACACCAAGGCGGAGCACCGCCGTGGAACGGCAGTGGTGCACGCAGTGCACAGGCAGTCACCCTACCACTCGGGCGTCAGGCCCCGGCCGCTCGCGGGCGCCCCAGGATCACGATGATCCGGGCCGTGGCGGCGGCCTCCCGCAGCTCCGGGACGGCGGCGAACAGGTCCTCGACCGCGTCCTCGTCCACCCCCGAGATGATCAGTGGCGCGAGGTCCAGCAGGGGCCGCATCCGCTCGAACGCGGCCGCCGGCCCCTCCCCCGCGGCGGTGGACGCGGCCACGTTCCAGGCCACCGACGCCAGGTAGTGCGGGTCCACGTCCAGGGTCCCTGCCGCGCGGGCGCGCTCCAGGTACCGGACCAGCTCCACCTCGTCCTCGGTGGCGCCCTCGGTCTCGAGCAGCAGGTGCACCTGGTGGGCCGAGGCCGCCTCGGCGAGCGCGGCGAGCATCGAGAAGATGCGGTCCTCGGAGCGGCCCCGTCCCCCGACGCCGGCCCGGGGCACCACGAGATACTCGGCGCCCATGCCCGCGGCCAGGGAGAGGTGGTCGTCGAGGACGGCGATGACGCCCTCGTCCGGGATGTCCTGGTCGATCGAGATGTCCGCCCGGATCATCAGGGGGTCGGCGCCGGCTCCGCGCAGGGACTCCCCCACCTGTCGCTGCGGCACCGAGCCGAGGTGCCGGCCGGCCAGCTGGCCCGGTCCCACCGTGATCTCCACCGGGCCCGGGTGCGCCGTCACGGCGCGGACGGCCGCGTCCAGGTCCGCGATGCCGTCCAGCCGGGTGCCGAGGGGACGCGTGCTCGGGGTCGCTGAGGGTCGCTCCGCGGGGTTCTGCTCCATGGACCCATGGTCTCATCCGCGCCGGGGACGCAGCTGTGAAATTCCTGTTCGCACACCGCCCCCTCCCCGCCGCCCCAGCCTCGACGCCACCCACCCACCCCCGGCGCCCCCCACGCTGCGCACCCCTGGTCCCGCCGAGTCCCCAGTCCTGCTCCATATCCCCAGGTATTTGGTTGGGGAAATGCCACATGCTTGGGGAGTCGGCGGGCGTTGGCCCCGGGGGATGGGGACTCGGCGGGGCCAGGGGACGGGAGGTGGGGAGTCGGCGGGGCCAAAGGGCGGCAGGAGGGCTCGGGGCTGCGGCGGGGGCGTGGTGGGGGCGCGAGTACCCTTGACGGGTGGCACATCTACTCGGCGGCGAGAACCTGCACCTGGAATTCCCCACCAAGACGGTCTTCGACGCCGTCAGCCTCGGCATCGACGAGGGCGACCGGATCGGCATCGTGGGCCGCAACGGCGACGGCAAGTCCACGCTGATGAAGCTGCTCGCCGGACGGCTGAAGCCGGACGGGGGCCGGGTGACCGTGCGCTCCGGCGTGCGCGTCGGCATGCTCGACCAGGCCGACGCGCTGGACCCGGAGCTGACCGTGGGCCACGCCGTCGTCGGCGGGCGCGAGGAGCACGAGTGGGCCGGGGACGCGAAGGTCCGGGACGTGATCTCCGGGCTGGTCAAGGACCTCGACTGGGACGCGAAGGCCGGTGAGCTCTCCGGCGGGCAGAAGCGCCGCGTGGCGCTCGCCGCGCTGCTGGCCGGGGACTGGGACGTCATCTTCCTGGACGAGCCCACCAACCACCTGGACGTGGACGGCATCACGTGGCTGGCCCGCCACCTGAACAGCCGCTGGCCGAAGAACCAGGGCGGCCTGGCCGTGGTCACCCACGACCGCTGGTTCCTGGACGCCGTGTGCACCGACACCTGGGAGGTGCACGACCGGATGGTGGAGCCCTTCGAGGGCGGCTACGCGGCGTACGTGCTGCAGCGGGTGGAGCGGGACCGGCAGGCCGCCACCGTGGAGTCCAAGCGGCAGAACCTCATGAAGAAGGAGCTGGCGTGGCTGCGCCGCGGCGCGCCCGCCCGCACCGCCAAGCCCAAGTTCCGGATCGAGGCCGCGAACCAGCTGATCGACGACGTCCCGCCGCCGCGCGACACCGTGGCCCTGTCCCAGCTCGCGGTCTCCCGGCTGGGCAAGGACGTGGTGGACCTCGAGAAGGTCTCCGTCTCCTACCCCACCGAGGACGACGGCCCCCGGGAGGTGCTCCGGGAGGTCACGTGGCTGATCGCCCCCGGCGAGCGCACCGGGATCCTGGGCGTCAACGGCGCGGGCAAGTCCACGCTGCTCGGTCTGGTCACCGGCGACGTGCAGCCCACGAGCGGGCGGGTCAAGCGCGGGAAGACCGTGCGGATCGCGACCCTGACGCAGCAGCTGTCCGAGCTGGAGGACGTGGCCGAGGACCGGGTCTCGGACGCGGTCGCGTCCAAGCGCGCCACCTACCTGGCCGACGGCAAGGAGATGACGCCGGGTCAGCTGCTGGAGCGGCTCGGCTTCACCAACGAGCAGCTGGCCACCCCGGTCAAGGACCTCTCCGGCGGGCAGAAGCGGCGGCTGCAGCTGCTGCTGATCCTGCTGGACGAGCCGAACGTGCTGATCCTCGACGAGCCGTCCAACGACCTCGACACCGACATGCTCACGGCCATGGAGGACCTGCTCGACACCTGGCCCGGCACGCTCCTGGTGGTCTCCCACGACCGCTACCTGCTGGAGCGGGTCACCGACCAGCAGTACGCCGTGATCGACGGCCGCTTCCGGCACCTGCCCCGCGGCGTGGAGCAGTACCTCGAGCTCGCCTCGCAGTCCCGCACCGGCACGGCGGCCGGCTCCGCGAGCGCCTCGAACCCGCTGGCGGCCACGGGGACGTCGTCGGGCGCGGGGAGGACGACGGCGGCGGGCGCGCCCCGGCTCTCCGGGGCGCAGGCCCGCACCGCGCAGAAGGAGGTGGGCGCGATCGAGCGCAAGCTCGAGAAGCTCACCGCGAAGGTCGGGACGCTGCACGCGGAGATGGCCGCCCACGACCAGTCCGACTACACCGGCCTGGGCGAGATCACCGCCCGGCTGACCGCGGTGCAGGACGAGATCGAGGAGCTGGAGCTGCGCTGGCTCGAGCTGTCCGAGGACCTGGTCTAGCCCCGTGACGGGCCCGGAGCGGGAGGCGGTGGCCCTCCTGACCGGGCCCGGGATGGGTCCGGTCCTGGAGCGGGTGCTGCGCCCCGCCGGGCTGGACACCGGCCGCTGGACGCTGCGCCGGGTGCACCACCGACCCGGGGCCGGGGTCAGCGCGGTCTTCGACGTCGCCGCCCTGCACGGGCAGCTGCGGCGTCCGGAGGCGGTGTGCGTGAGCACGGCGCACCCGCCCGCGGACGGGACGGAGGACACCGCTCGGGACGGCGCCGGCGACGCCGACGACGCCGCCCGGAGCCGGGTGCGGCTCGAGCACGAGGGCCTGGTCCTGACCGCGTGGCGGCACCCGCACGATCCGTGGCTGCCCGGTCTGGCCCGGGCGTCCTCCCCCGGGGTCGTGGGGCGGGACGTGTTCTCGGCCGCCGCGCCCGCGGCGCTCACGGAGATCTCCTACCGGCCCACCCGGCGCGCGGTGCTGCGGGCGGCCCACGGGCCGGAGGTCCGCTACCTCAAGGTGCTGCGGCGCGGCAGGGCCGCAGCCCTGCAGTCCCGGCTGCGGATGCTGCTCGACGCCGGTCTGCCCGCGCCGGTCCCGGCGGCCGAGCCGGAGCAGGACGTGGTCGTGCTCCACCAGCTGCCCGGGGCGCCCATGGCGGCCGCGGTGCGGGACGACGGCGCCGCAGCCCTGCAGCCGGACCACGTGCTCGCGCTGCTCGACGCCCTGCCCGCCGCCGCGCTCGACCTGCCTCACCGCCCGTCCTGGACCGACCGGGTCCTGCACTACGGGCACGCGGCCGCGGTCGCCCTGCCGGAGGAGCAGGGGCGGATCGAGCGGCTCACCCGCACGGTCGAGCTCGCCCGCCACGGCACGGACCCGGGTCCGGTGGTCCCCGTGCACGGAGACCTCTACGAGGCCAACCTGCTCGTCGCACCGGACACGGCCGGCCGGTTCGGCCCGGTGAGCGGGCTGCTGGACGTCGACGCGGTGGGTCCGGGCCACCGGGTGGACGACCTCGCGTGCCTGGTGGCCCACCTCGCCGTGCTGCCGACGGTCAGCGACCGCTACACGCACGCGCCCGCCGCGACGGAGCGGTTCCTGGCGGGTTTCGACACCGTGGTGGATCCCGCTGCCCTCCGGGTGCGCTGCGCCGGGGTGGCCCTCTCGCTCGTCGCGGGCGCCCGACGCTCCGGCGGCCCTCCCGACCGGGCCCGTCGCCGGCTCGCCATCGCGGAGCGGTTCCTCGCGATTGCGCAGGAGAGGGCGTCCTGAGCCCTGCGGCGACGGCGTGCCGCGCCCTGGCCGACAGGTGACACGGCCGACGCCCGTCCGTCCGGCGTGCGACAGGACGGCACGCAAGAGAGAACACGCCACATGACAGCCCTGACAGAACCGCACGCGACAGAACGGACGGCGGTGGCGGGACCGGCCCGCCACCGCCGTCGTCGTTCCCCTCGTGCTCGGCGACTACTCCTCCGAGGTCTCCGGCTCCGGCGTCACCAGCCGGTAGGCGTCCGAGAAGTCCAGCTCCCAGACCGCCCCGCCGTCGACGGCGACGCCGGCCGGGTTCTCCGGTCCTTCGGCGATGCCCTCGGCCGTGGCCACGCTGTTGACGGACGCGTACACGTTGCCGTGCCGGTCGGCCGCGAGCCCCGCCGGGAACGGGACGTCGATCGCGTACCGCACGGCGTCCTCCTCATGGCGGTGCAGGACCACCACCTGGCCCGGTGCCTCGTCGGCGGCCGGCGGCGCCTCCTCCGCCGGGGTCTCCCCCGGGGGCAGCGGCGGGGTCGGCCCGAACAGCTGCGAGACGTACAGGTGGCCGCGGTCCACGGCCACGCCGGTGACCGCGGTGAAGCCGTCCCAGCGCTGCAGCTCGGTGCCGTCCGCGGTGAACTGCACGACCGACGCCTCCCCCGGGCGGTCGGACCCGAGCCCGCCCACGTACACGTTGCCGTGCTTGTCGGCGGTCAGCGACGTCGGCACGAACTCGGCCGGGCCCGCCGGGTCGTCCGTCCCGTCGGGAAGAGCGGTGGTCGGCCACGCGGCCCACGCGGTGATCTCGTACTCCGGCGGCGAGTCCTCCGTGGCGGTGGAGAAGTCCGGCTCGACCTTCCACACCGCGTTGGCCCCGGCGTCGGCCACGAGCGCGTAGCCGTCCGGTGACGCCTCGTCGTCCTCGTCCACGTACAGGACCGCGTACGGGTTCGAGTCGATCTGCGCGCCGTCGGGGTTCAGCTCCTCCTCCGCCGCCTGCAGGTCGGCGTACGGGAGCAGATACTCCTCCCCGTCCTCCTCGGTGCCCGCGACGAGCATCGACCCGCCCCGCGCCGTGAACACGGAGAGGTCGATGCGGTCCGGGTCGTAGCCCGCGACGATGTACTGCCCCTCCACGTCCGTGGCGTCCGCGCCGCCGGGCCCCTCCGCGAAGACCCCGCCCGGCGACGCCACGGACAGCAGCCCCTCGACCACCCTCGACACCGTGGGCGCGTCCCGGTGCGGGTCCTCGATCAGCGTGACCGCTCCGGTCGGCCCCGCGCACCGGGCGTCGACGCACTCCGTTCCGCCGCGTCCCGCCTCGGCCACGACCAGGTTCCCGTCCTGGTCCCAGTTGAGCTGCCGCGGGTTGTCCAATTCGTCCGCGACGACCCGCGGCCCGGGCGGCCGGTCCTCCCCGTGCGCGAGCGCCGCCGGCACCGGCCCCGCCAGCACCACGACGGCCGCGGCCAGTCCTGCTCCGAGTCCCTGTCCTGCCATGACCCACCCCCCGGTCGGATCCTGCCGCGCGACAGCCGCACGACAGCCTCAGGCTAGGACCGCGACCCCACCCCCACCAGGACCGATCGGCAACCGTGACCACCTCTTGACCTACGCGCGGGTACATGGCGGGGCGCCGTCACACTGGCCCGTTCCTTGACACCCCCGCCGCCCCGGCGTGCACTCGGGAGCATGGAGTCCCCGCCGGTGTCCCGCACCTCACCCGTCCCGTTCCTGCTCCGCCTGCCGACCCTGCTGACACTGCTGACACTGCTGGCCGCCGCCCTCGCGGGCGCCCTGCTCACCGCGCCGGCGGCCGGGGCCGCCGAGCTGCGCGGCGAGGAGGACGTCCTGGTGGCGGCGGACGAGGTCGTGGACGACGACCTGTACGCGGCCGGCGGGACCGTGGTGGTCGACGGCACCGTGCGCGGTGACCTGCTGGTCGCCGGCGGGACGGTGACGATCAACGGCACGGTGGAGGGGGACCTGATGGCCGCCGCCCAGACCGTGGTGATCGAGGGCACCGTGGGCGACGACGCCCGCGTGGCCGCCCAGGTGCTCCTCCTCGGCGAGGAGGCGCGGGTGGCGGACGACCTGGTCACGGCCGGCTACAGCCTGCAGGCCCGCCCCGGCGCCGAGATCGGCGGGGACGTGCTCCTCGGCGCCTACCAGGCCCTGCTGTCCGGCACGGTCGACGGCGACGTGACCGCCGGCGCCGCGGCCCTCGCCCTGGCCGGCACGGTCGGCGGGGACGTGCAGGCGGACGTGGGCTCCGCCGACGAGGTCGGGGCTGCGTGGGCGCCGACGACCGAGGTCGTCGTGCCCCGGGTGGATCCCGGGCTGACCCTGACCGACGCGGCGCGGCTCGGCGGCGACCTGTCCTACCGATCCGGGACGGAGGCCTCGATCGCCCCGGGCGCCGAGATCGCCGGGGAGGTCTCCTACGAGCAGGTCGCGGTGGACGAGGCCCGGCCGGCCGAGCCCACCGGCCCGCTCGCCCTGCTGCTGGACGGTCTGCGCCTGTTCGTGACGCTGTTCGTGGTCGGCCTGCTCGTGCTCTGGCTGCTGCCCCGCACCGCAGCCGGGGCGTCCGGCGTGCTCCGGACCCGGCCCTGGCTCAGCCTCGGGTGGGGCGCGCTCACGATCGCCGGGACCGTCGTGGCGGTGATCGCGGTCCTGGTCCTCGCGGTCCTGCTGGGCATCGGGCTGGGCCTGCTGACCCTCGGCGGGCTGGCCGCCGCGGTCGTCGTGACGGGCCTGGTGCTCGACCTCGTGCTGGTCGTGGGCCTCGTGCTCGCGGTGTCCCTGCTCGCCCCGGTCGTGGTGGGGTACACCGCGGGCGGCCTGCTGCTGCGGGACCCCGCCCCGCCGCGCTTCGGCAAGCGCGTGCTGGTCCTGGCCCTCGGCCTGCTGATCTACGTGCTGCTGCGGGCCGTGCCCTTCCTCGGCCCCGTCGTCGCGCTGCTCGTGGCGCTGTTCGGCCTCGGAGCGCTGGTCGTGTGGCTCTGGGACGCCGCCCGCCGCAGCCGGGCGCACCGCCGCGGACGCGGCACGGGCCGGCCACCGGGCGAGCCGTCGCCGACGGCGGGCTCGACGACCGCCCGGCCGCCGTGGCAGGCGGGCGGGTCCGCCCCCGGGCCGGGGGCGGACGCCCCGCGCTGAATCCTCAGCCCACCGGGAGCGAGAGCACCTCGAGGGCGGCGCGCAGCTTCGTGGAGGACGTGTGGACCGTGTACGGGAAGTACACGACCTCCACGCCGACGGCCGCGAACTCCTGCTCGAGCCGCTCGCCCTTCGCGGTGCCGCGCCAGTCGTCGCCCTTGAAGAACACGTCGAAGCGCAGCTCCTGCCAGGTGTCCAGCTTGTCGAGGAGCACCTCGGCGTGGACCTGGTCCACGTAGCGGATGTGCTCCACGATCTCCATCCGCTCCCGCAGCGAGACCACCGGGCGGTGCCCCTTGGTGATCTCGATCAGGTCGTCCGAGACCACGCCCGCGATCAGGTGGTCGCAGTGCTGCTTCGCCTGGCGCAGGATGTTCAGGTGCCCCACGTGGAACAGGTCGAACGCCCCGGCCGCGTACCCCACGCGCGGTGTGTGCTTGTCGATGCTCATGTCTGTCGTTCCCCCCTCGGGTTCCTGCCGGGGCCTCCTGTGCCCCGGCCCGGTGGACCACCCGGACGACGCCGGGAGTCCCTCTCGGTCTGCTCGCCGCGGGCACCGGAGTGCGCGGCGGAAATCTGTGGGCCCGCCCGCCCCGGGCGGACCGGCCGGCTCAGCCGGGCGTCTGCCCGGCCGGGACCGCAGCGGTCGCCGCCGCGGGGCGCCGTCCGGTCCGGCGGCGGTGGTGCCAGCGGGCCACCGGTTCCTCCACGAACCACCAGCAGGCGATGCCGGCGGCGGTCCCGGCCACCACCCGCAGGGCCACCCCGGCCGCGCCCGGGACCTCTCCCACCAGCGCGGTCAGGGCGTGCCCGGTCCCCAGGTGGAGCAGGTAGATGCTGTAGCTGGCCAGACCCAGCAGCTGGATCGGCTTCCACCGCATGCCCGCCAGCACGCGCACCCCCAGCGCACCGGTGGGCCCGTGCAGGCCCCACAGCACCACGAGGCAGGCCGCGACCGCCTGGACCGTGTAGCGCACCGTCTCGCGGAAGAGCTCGTCGCGGATCAGCAGCGACCCCAGGTACAGCAAGAGGGCCAGCACCAGGACACGGTCGCGGCCCCACCACGCCGGGGTGCCGGAGGCCGCCTCCCTGCCGGTGCTGCGGGCGTACCAGACGGCGGCGAGCACCCCGATCGCGATCGCCTCGAGCCGGGTGTCCGTGCCGAAGTAGATCCGGTCCGCGCCGGCCCCGCCCAGGTGCAGGACCACCCGCGCGCCCGCCGAGGCGACGGCGGCGGTCCCGGCCAGCACCGCCAGCGCGGTCGCCGGCCGGCGCCGGCCCACGAGCAGCAGCCAGATCAGCGCGAACGCCACGTAGAACTGCTCCTCGATGGACAGGCTCCACACGACGATCGAGCCGGGCAGGACGTCCACCTGGGAGTCCGTGTAGCGCCAGTTGAAGAAGAAGAAGACCTGCCCCAGGAAGTCCCCGAGGTTCACCGGGCGCACCAGCCACGCGTACAGGGCGGTGGGCAGCACCAGGGCCACCAGCAGCGGCGGGGCCAGCTTCAGGGCCCGCCGGCGGTAGAACCCGGTGAGGTCGAACCCCCCGGTGCGCCGGTGCTCCTTGAGGACCAGGTGCGTGATGATGAACCCGGAGATGACGAAGAAGATCGTCACCCCGCTGCCCCCCGGCACCAGTTCGAGGCCGGCGTGGGCGAGCACCACGAGCATGACCGCGGCGGCCCGCATCGCGTCCAGGTGCGCGAACTGCCGCACGGGCAGCCGTGCTGCCGACCGCCCGCGCACCGCTGCCGGCACCGGTACTGCTGTCTCCCCCGCCACAACGCCCCCCTGCGTTCGCCCGACGCCGCGCTCCCCCCGAGCCGCGGCCGTCCCGTGCTGCCTCCGCACCCCTGTTTGCTTCAGGGAATCACGGTGATCGCCTCACCCTACTGCGGAGAAACCTGCGTTTGCATCTGAGAAGGCGGGTCACAAAAGGGGACATCGGAACTCGTTCCCGATAGTTAACGCCGGGGTTAGACTCCATGCGATCCAATGAATTCGGACGGGGGTCGTCCGGAAGCCGCGGGGGTCCTCCGACCCACGACCCGCGGCGGGTCACCGCGGCGCCGGCCCTTCGGTGCCGGAAGTTCAGATCTGGGGGGAGCTGACATGATCCTTGACCTGTCGTGCCATTCGAGCACTCGAGGTCCCACTGCACGTACAGCCCACAGGGTGCTGGGCGGGCTCGTGCTCGCCGGGCTCCTGGCCGGGTGCGGCGCCGTCGGCGCGGCCGACGGAACGGCGCCGGACACGGGCAGCAGCTCGTCCGCGGCCGCCACGGAGGCCCGTGACAAGACCGGGGACAAGAACGGGGACAAGACCGACGAGAAGAGCGGCGGAGAGGCCGGCGGCGACGCCGCTTCCGGCGAGGGCGGCGAGGCGGTGGAGCTCGAGACGCCGCTGGAGGTCCTCGCGTCGGACCTGCCCTCGTCGAAGCCCGTGGCCGCGGACGCGCCGGAGGTCGAGCAGATCGCGGCCGTCTTCGAGGCCCAGGAGACCTTCGTGCCGTCGGACCGGCCGACGCCGGAGAACCCGCAGGCGCCCGGTCCGCAGGAGCCCACGGAGCTGGACCCGGCCGCCGTCGCGGCGGCCGAGGAGTCCGCCAGCGGTGCCGCGCTCCAGGAGGTCGTCGCGTCCCTGACCGAGTTCGAGCACCAGGGCTGGGAGCAGCGCGGGGTGCCCGTCGTCGTCGGACGCCCCGTCCTGGCCCCGCTGCCCGCCGAGGGGGGCGACGCGGCGCGCGTCACGGTCTGCCTCGACTCGTCCCAGGTCACGGTCGTGGACCGTGACGGCGAGGTCGTCCGGGGTCCGCAGAAGGACCGCCGGGCGCTGCACAACTACGACCTCTTCCGCGAACCCGGCCAGTCCTGGCAAGTCGTCCAGCACGGCTTCCCGAACGACCCGACCTGCTGATCCGCCCGCACGAGCCAGTTGAGGAACACCACCATGGGAAACACGAACACCCCGCCCCCGGCGGAGCGGAGCCGGCGCAGCACGCGCGCGGCCCGCAGCAAAACGTCACTCGGGATCGCCACCGTGATGACCGTCGCCGCGACCCTGCTGACCGCCGCACCGGTCAGCGCCGCGACGGCACCGCCGGTGGACGGCAAGTCCGCGGCCTCGGCCGCGGCGTCCTGCTGGGAGATCAAGCAGAAGGACCCGGCGTCCGCGTCCGGCGTCTACTGGCTGGTCACCCCGGCCATGACCGCGCCCGAGGAGTTCTACTGCGACCAGGCCACCGACGGCGGCGGCTGGGTCCTGGTGGGCCGCGGCCGCAACAACTGGAAGGAGTACCACCAGGGCGTCGGCACGCCCCAGGAGGTCTCCTCCACGGTCACGGGCAGCGCGGCGTTCGCGCCGAAGCAGCTGCCGTCCAAGACCGTCGACGCCCTGCTGAACGGCCAGGAGCCCGACACCCTCGAGGACGGCATCCGGCTGCGCCGGGCCCGTGACGCCCAGGGCACCACCTGGCAGGAGGGCCGGTTCCAGATCTCCGCGAAGCCGCGCTGGAACTGGACCTTCGGCTCCGGCACCCCGGTGACCTCCTTCTCCCTCTCCTCCGACGGGGGCACCGCCACGGGGACGAGCGGCGTCACGCACGACTTCGGCACGGACGCCGCCTACAGCCGGGTGCGGTTCCAGGACACCTCCGCGACCGGCTGGCAGCGCGGATTCCGCTACGGCGACGCCGTGACCGGCAGCTCCTCGAACACGTCCTACCTGTGGACGCCGGCCGAGGGCGGCCCGGGCGCCCTGCCCTTCACCCAGATGTACCTGCGGCCCAAGGTCACCCAGGAGGCCTTCGACGGCAAGGCGATCCCCAACACCGGGACCGCCGCGGTGGCCCAGCGGGCCCTGCCGCAGAGCGGCGCCGAGCCCACCACCTGGGGCGCCGTGGAGCGCGCCGACGGCCTGGGCGGCGAGATGAACACCGAGGTCCAGGCCCTGGAGCAGATCGGCAGCACGGTCTTCACGGGCGGCAACTTCAAGGCCATGCAGCGCACGGAGGCGGGCGGCGGGCGCGTCGAGCAGTCCTACCTCGCCGCGTTCGACGTCGAGAACGGCGAGCTGCGCACCGGCTTCCGTCCCGTCTTCGACGGCCAGGTCAAGTCCCTCGCGGAGCTGCCGAACAACCGGCTGGCCGTGGGCGGGCGCTTCACGAAGGTCAACGGCGTCCCGGTCACCGGCTTCGTGGTGCTCGACGCCACGACCGGCCAGGTCGACACCGCCTGGAACGTGACGGTCGAGAACCTGCTCACGAACGGCGTGCTGCAGATCCGCTCGATGGACGTCCAGGGCGACTGGCTCTACCTCGGCGGCGCCTTCACGCACCTCAGCGGCGGCGGCGCCACGGGCAAGATCTACTCCCGCAGCGGCGCCCGGATCAAGATCTCGACGCGCACCCCGGACGCCTCCTGGAACCCGGAGTTCAACGGCACCGTGGTCAGCGTGGACGCCTCCGAGAAGGGCGACCGGTCCTACGCGGCCGGCTACTTCAACGCCTCGCAGGGCGTTCCCGCCTTCCGGCTGGCCGCCGTGCAGACCACCGCCGGCGCCGCGCTGGCCACGCCCGCCTGGGAGTGGGAGAACTCGGTGCCGCCCAACGAGTACAACCCGGACAACCCGGGCGAGCAGGGCTTCCAGCTCGCCGTCCGCGAGCAGGGCGGCACGGTCTGGGCCGGCGGGGCCCAGCACAACATGTTCGGCTTCGACCGTGCCACGTTCGAGCGCACGTCCTGGGGCGTGGCCTCCAACGGGGGCGACTTCCAGACGGCCACCTCCACCGCGGACACGGTGTTCGCCGGGTGCCACTGCTTCCAGTGGTTCAACGTGGGCACCACCCACTGGGTGCGCAGGAACTACGCGACCCAGCCCGCCGTGATCGCCGAGCGGATCAACGCCATCGGCGCCTGGGACGCGAAGAGCGGGCAGTACCTGCCCGAGTTCAACCCCGAGTGGAGGGGCTTCGGCGGCTGGGGCCCCTGGGCCTCGCTGGTGGACAGCAAGGGCGTGCTGTGGGCCGGCGGCGACGTGAACCGCATCGTCTCCGCGAGCGGCGCCCCCCAGTGGGCGGGCGGCTTCGTCCGGTTCGCCCCGCGCGACGCCAAGGCCCCGGCCGCGCCCGCGGGGCTGACGGTGGCCCGGGACGGGAACTCCGACGCCCTGTCCTGGACCGCGGCCCCCGAGTCCGGCGTGACCTACCAGGTGCTGCGCAACGACCGGCCGATCGGCACGGTCACGGGCACCAGCAGCAAGGTGCCGCACGTCGACGGCGCCCGGTACGCCGTGCGCGCGGCCGACGCCGCGGGCAACGTCTCGGCGTCCACGCCGGTGGTCGAGGTGGGCACGGACCCGGCCCCGCAGCCGGGGACGAACACCCTGATCGCCGCGGGCTCCGCGTGGAAGTACCATCACGACCGCGCCAACCCGCCGGCCGACGACTGGTCCGCCACCGGCTTCGACGACACCACGTGGAAGCAGGGCTCGGCCGTGCTCGGCTGGGGCAGCGACCAGGTGAAGACCACGCTCGTGGCCGACGGCACCCGCCCGCTGGTGAGCTACTTCCGCCGCACCGTGGACGTGCCCGACGCCTCGAAGGTCGAGAAGCTGAAGATCACCACCCGCGCGGACGACGGTGTGGCCGTGCACGTCAACGGCCACGAGGTCGTGCGGTCCAACCTGGACGAGGGAAACCTCGAGGACCACCCGTGGGCCCTGACCCCGCGCCGGACCGCCACCGCGGCGGCCGAGCCCGTCACGGTCGAGGTGCCCGCGTGGATGCTCCGCGACGGCGAGAACGTCGTCTCCGCGCAGATGCACTCCAACTGGACGAACACGACCGACACCAGCTTCGACCTCACCGCCACGGCCGTCCCCGGCACCCAGCCGGCGCCGCCCGCGGAGGAGAAGCCGCCCACCGAGGAGGAGCCGGCCCCGCAGCCGACCGACCCGGACGCGCTGGTCGCCGAGGGTGCCACGTGGAAGTACCACCACGACCGCGCCAACCCGCCGGCCGACGACTGGGCCGGCACCGGTTTCGACGACGCCGCCTGGAAGCAGGGCTCGGCCGTGCTCGGCTGGGGCAGCGACCAGGTGAGGACCACGCTCGTGGCCGACGGCACCCGCCCGCTGACCACCTACTACCGCAAGGAGGTGTCCGTGGCCGACGCCTCGAAGGTCGAGAAGCTGACCATCACCACCCGTGCGGACGACGCCGTGGCCGTCTACGTCAACGGCAAGGAAGTGGTCCGGGACAACCTGCCGGAGGGCGACCTGGAGCCGGGCACCTACGCGACGGCACCGCGCCGGACCGCCACCGCGGTGGCCGAGCCGGTCGTGGTCGAGGTGCCCGCGTGGATGCTGACCGACGGCGAGAACGTGATCGCCGCCGAGGTGCACTCCAACTGGACGAACACCACCGACGCCAGCTTCGAGCTCTCCGCGGTCGTCACCGCCGGCACGCAGCCGGCGCCGCCCGCCGGGGAGCAGCTCCCGGGCGAGGAGGCGGACGCGCTGATCGCCGAGGGCGCCACGTGGAAGTACCACCACGACCGCGCCACCCCGCCGGCCGACGACTGGGCCGGCACGGCGTTCGACGACGCCGCGTGGAAGCAGGGCTCGGCCGTCCTCGGCTGGGGCAGCGACCAGGTGACGACCACGCTCGTGGCCGACGGCACCCGCCCGCTGACCACCTACTACCGCAAGGAGGTGGACGTGGCCGACGTCTCGCAGTTCGTGAGCCTGACGCTCACGACCCGGGCCGACGACGCCGTGGCGGTCTACGTCAACGGCAAGGAAGTGGTCCGGGACAACCTCCCGGAGGGCGACCTCGGCCCGGGCACCTACGCGACGGCACCGCGCCGGACCGCCACCGCGGTGGCCGAGCCGGTCGTGGTGCGGATCCCCGCGTCGGCGCTGCGCAACGGCAAGAACGTGATCGCCGCCGAGGTGCACTCCAACTGGACGAACACCACCGACGCCACCTTCGACCTCGAGCTCGTGCCCAGCACGGAGGAGCAGGCCTGATGAACAGCAGCACCGCCGCCCCGCGGCACCACCTCTCCTACCCGGAGGCCCTGGCCGGGCTGCGCGCGGCGCAGAAGCCCGGCCAGGGGGTCCCGGCCTACACCCGGTGGGTGAACCGGCCGCTGGCCCGCCGGGCTGCCGCCCGGGCCGCCGCGGACGGGCTCACCGCCAACGCGGTGACCGGTCTCAGCGCGGTGCTGTCCGCCGCGGGGCTGGCGGTGCTCGTCGCGATCCCGCCCACGGTGGTCACCGGCCTCGTGGTGGCGGTGCTGCTGGCCGCCGGCTACGTCATGGACTCCGCCGACGGCCAGGTGGCCCGGCTCACCGGGACGGGCTCCCCGGCCGGGGAGTGGCTGGACCACGTGGTGGACTCCGTTCGCACCCCGGCCGTCCACCTCGCCGTCCTCGCGTCCTGGCTGGTGCACGGGGTCCCCGCGGGGACGGCACCGGCCCTCGCGGTCGGGCTGCCCATGCTGTTCGTCCTCGTGGAGACCGGCCAGTTCATGAGCCAGATCCTGGCCGAGCAGCTGCGCCGGCGGGGCGGGATCGGCGGTCCGTCCGCCGGCGGGACGCTGCGCTCGTTCCTCAACTTGCCCACCGACGCCGGCGTCACCTGCTGGATCTTCGTCCTCTGGGGTGTCCCCGCACTGTTCGTCCCGGCCTACGCCGCGCTGCTGCTCGCCCTCGCGGCGATCGCCGCGGTCTCCATGCGGCGCAAGTACGTCGGACTGGTGCCGCGGTCCGCCGCGGCACCCGCCCGTCCGTCCACCCCGGTCCCCGACCACTCGTCCGTACCGTCCGACTCCAGGAGTGCCTCCGATGTCCATTGACGCCCTCATCCCGTCCCCGGCGGCCGCCGGCACCTCGACCGGCCACCCGTCCGTCTCCGTGCTCATTGCCACCGCCGGCCGTCCCCGGATGCTGCGGGACGCGGTCCGCTCGATCGTCGAGCAGGACTACCCCGGCCCGCTGGAGGTGGTCGTCGTCTTCGACCGCATCGACGTCGACCCGCTCGAGGACGTGGCCGTCCCGGCCGGCGTCGAGCTGCGCACCGTGCCCAACACCCGGTCCCCGGGCCTGGCGGGCGCCCGCAACACCGGCCTGCACGCCGCGGCCGGGCAGATCATCGCCTTCTGCGACGACGACGACGTTTGGGCGCCCGGCAAGCTGGTCCGCCAGATGGGGCTCTGGGCCGAGCACCCCGGGGCCTCCGCGATCGCGGGCGGGATCCGCATCGTCTCCCACGCCCGCACGACCGAGCGCCACCCGCAGCCGGTGGCCACGTTCGAGGAGCTGCTGGTCGACCGGATGGTGGAGATCCACCCGTCCGCGCTGATCTGCCGCCGCGCCGACCTCTTCGGCCCGGTGGGCCTGGTCGACGAGGAGCTGCCCTCCTCCTACGGAGAGGACTACGACCTGCTCCTGCGCCTGGCCCGCCACGCGCCCGTGCACTCGGTGCCCGAGACGGTGCTGACCGTGCGCTGGGACCGTCCGTCCTTCTTCCGCGAGAAGTGGGGGGACATCGCCGAGGCCCTGACCTACCTGCTGCGCAAGTACCCGGAGTTCGAGACCACGGCGAAGGGCACGGCGGAGATCGCCGGGCAGGTGGCCTTCGCCCACGCGGCCCGCGGCGACCGCCGGGAGGCGCTGCGCTGGTCCCGCGCCGCCCTGCGCCGGGACCCGGGACAGCTGCGGGCCTGGGGCGCCCTGGCCGTGACCACCGGTCTGGTCAGCGCCGAACGGCTTCAGAACGCGGTGGCCAACCTCGGACGGGGGCTGTGAGCAGCCCATGGCACTGATGACGTCCCCGGTGGCGCGGCCTGATCGGGCCGCCCCCACCGCCGCGGTCCTGCCGGCCTGGCCGCTGCTGACGCTGTTCTACGGCCTGCCGCTGATCTGGGCGGCCGGGGCCCTGCAGTTCGCGCCCACGGTCCTGGCCCTGTTCATGCTGGTGCTGCTGGTGCTGCGCCGCCGCGTGGTGGTGCCGGGGGCGGCCTGGATCCTCGCGGTCTTCCTCCTGTGGGCGGCGGCGAGCTCCGTGCAGATCGACGGCTTCGGCTCCTGGGCCGGATTCGCCCTGCGCTGGGTCAACCTCTTCTCCGCCCTGATCTTCCTCGTCTACTACTACAACGCCCGGGAGAACCTGGACCACCGCCGGGTGCTGCGGGCCGCCGTGGCCGCCTGGGCCACCCTGGTGGGCCTGGGCTGCCTGGCCCTGGTCATTCCCGAGGCACGGCTGACCACCCCGGTGGGGCTGCTGGTGCCGGAGGCGTTCACCTCCAACGAGCTCGTGCAGGACTTCGTGTTCCCGCCGCTGGCCGAGGTCCAGCAGCCGTGGGGCGCACCGGAGCCGTACAACCGGCCCTCGGCCCCGTTCCCGTACACCAACGGCTGGGGCTCCGCCTTCGTGATCCTCACCCCGCTCGTGCTCGCCTATCTGACCACGGTGCGCTTCCGCGCCCGGCACCTGCTGATCGTGGCCGGCCTCGCCGTCTCGCTCGTGCCGGCCGTGGCCACCACCAACCGCGGGATGTTCCTCGGCATCGGGGTGGCCATGGGGTACGTGCTCGTGCGCTGGGCGCTGCAGGGCCGGGTGCTCCCGGCCCTGGGCGGCATCACGATCGTGGCGGCGGTCGCCGGATGGCTCGTGGTCAGCGGATCGGTGGAGCGGATCCTGGGCCGGCAGCAGTACAGCGACAGCACCGGGGACCGCGGCGACCTGTACCTGGACACGTTCCGGGCGACCCTCGACTCGCCCCTGCTGGGCTACGGGGCGCCCCTGCTGGACGAGTCCGTGGGTATCCACATGGGCACCCAGGGCTATCTCTGGACCCTGATGTTCTGCTACGGGTTCGTGGGCCTGGGACTGTTCGTGGCCTTCCTGCACGGGAGCACCGTGCTCACCCTGGGCGTGCGGTCCACCACGGGCCTGCTGGTGCACGCCGTGCCCGTCGCGGCCTGCATGTTCTTCGCCTACTACGGCCTGGACGCGGTCCAGTTCATCCTGATCTCCCTGAGCCTGGCCGTGCTCCTGCGCGCCCGCCGCTACGGGGAGGCGCTGTGAACCCGCACCGGCTGGCCCGCTCGGGCTCGCTCACCTTCGCCTTCGTGGTGACCGGGGCGGTCCTGGCGTTCGTCGCCACGCTGGTGGTCTCCAACGCCTCCGGCCCGGCCGCGGCAGGACAGTTCTTCCAGGTGGTGGCGCTGCTGGCGATCGCCACCACCCTGTCCACCTTCGGCGCCGACACGGGTCTGGTGCGGGCGGTTCCCGCCCTCACCGCCCGGGGCCGGTCCGCCGGGGTGCCGGCGGTGCTGCGGATCGCGGCGAGGCCCGTCCTGGTCCTGGCCACCGCCGTCGCCGGCACCGCCGCCCTGCTCGTGGGGATCCCCGGGCTCGTCCCGGTGTCCGCCGAGGTGCGCTCGGCCGTGCTGCTGGCGGCGCCGTTCCTCGTGCTCGGCGCGGTGCTGAACCTGGCCTTCGGCACCCTGCGCGGGCTGCACCGCGTGCCGACGTTCTCGTTCCTGCAGAACGTCCTGCTCCCCTCCCTGCGCGTGCTCGGCGTCATCGCGGTGGTCGCCCTGGGCGGTGGCCTGCTGTCCCTGACCGCGGCCTGGACCGTGCCGGTCGTCGTCGTGGTGGTCGTGGCCCTCGCGCTGGTGCGCCGCGGGGTGGCCGCGGCCGGCACGCAGGACGCGGGCGCCGCGCCGGAGCCGCACCGGGAGCAGTCCCGGGCGTTCTGGTCCTTCGCCTCCGCACGCGGGGTCACCGCCGTGGTCGAGGCCCTGCTCGAGTGGCTCGACGTGCTGCTCGTCGCGTTCTTCCTCGGCCCCGCCGCCGCGGGCGTCTACGGGGTGGTCAACCGCTGCATCCGGGTGGGCACGATGCTCGACCACACCGCGCGCATCGTCACCGGCCCCTCCATCAGCGCCGCCCTGGCCGTCGACGACGTCGCCACGGCCCGGTCCGTGTTCACCCGGACCACCGCCGTGCTCGTGACCGGGGCGTGGCCCTTCTACCTGACGCTCATCGTCTTCGGCTCCACGATCCTGTCCTTCTTCGGCGAGGGCTTCGAGTCCGGCTATCCGGCGCTGCTGGTCATCGCCTCGGCCATGCTGCTGGCGGTCTCCGCCGGCGGGGTGCAGTCGCTGCTGCTCATGGCCGGGCGCAGCCGGTGGCAGCTGATGAACAAGTCGGCGGCCCTGGCCGTGGCCGTGGTCCTCAACCTGTGGCTCATCCCGCAGTGGGGCCTGGTCGGCGCCGCCACGGCGTGGGCCGCCTCCGTGCTCACGGACACCGGCCTGGCCCTGTTCCAGTCCGTGCGCCTGCTGGGCATCGCCCCGCGCTGGTCCGTGGTCGGGGCCATCGCCCTCGCGGCGGCCGTCGTGGCCGGCGGCGGAGGGCTGCTGATCCGCGCCCTGCCCGTCCCGGACACCGCCGGGCTGCTCGTCCACCTTGCCGTCCTGGGCCTGGCGGTCGGCGCGGCCGGTGCCGTCCTGGTGCGGCGTGCGCGCGCGGCGGCCGCCGCCGCGCACGACGACCTGTCACCCGAAGAGACCACGGCCGATCCCGGTCCGGCCGTGGTCCCGGTGAATTTGCACAAGTAACATTCAAAGTGATCGACAATTCAGGGCGCTGCCACCGGGGCTGGACTCGGCAGCCGCCCGCAGGGGGACGTGGCCGGAAGGACCGCCGGGGGGCGGGCACCGACCACGACCGATCGACGCACCACAGATCCACTAGGGGGAGTTCCACATGAGCGACACGCTGAGCACGATCCGCACCGACCGGCGACGGTCCCGCACCCGGACTGCGCGGGAGAACGCACGACAGGCCCCGCCGTCCGACCTGACGGCGCAGTGGCGGCGGGCGCTGCGCCGGTGGCCCACCATCCTGGGCACCTGGCTGGTGGTCGCCGCCCTCGCCGTGACGGCGGGCCTCCTCTGGCCCCCGTCCTACCAGGCCACGGCCTCGCTGGCCGTGACCCCCGCCGCCGTGAACCCGCTGACCGGTGAGGCCGGCAACGAGGAGATCGAGATGCACACCGAGGCGGCCACCCTGTCCTCGCAGCAGGTCGCGCTGCGCGCCGCCGCGGAGCTGGAGGACGTGCCCTTCGAGGAGGCCGACCCGCAGCTGGCCGAGGAGCTCATCGAGTCCGCGGACGTCGAGGCGCCGTCGCAGAGCCAGGTGCTCCGGGTCAGCGTCACCGGGACCGACCCCCAGCAGGTCGCCGCCCGGGCCAACGCCCTCGCCGGCGCCTACCTCGAGGACCGCGCCGAGACCGTGACCGCCTCCGCCGCGGCCGCCGTGGAGCGCCTCGACGACTCCATCGCCGCGCTCGAGCGGGACGACGACCAGGACTCCGCGGTCGACCAGCTGCGCGAGCAGCGCACCGCGGCGTCCCTCATCGCCCCGACCCCGGGGCGGATCATCAGCGCCGCCGTGGCCCCGGAGGACCCGTCCTCGGCCGGGCTCCTGCTCTTCACGGCCGGCGGGATCGTCGGCGGGCTCGTGCTGGGCGTCCTCGCCGGACTGCTGCGCGAGCGCTCCGACCGCAGCGTCCGCCGGGCCGACCGCCTGGCCGAGGCCGGCGCGTCCGCGGTGGTGTCCCTGCGCTCGGAGGACGACGAGGACGGCGCCCTCGAGCTGCTGCGCCTGCTGGCCCGCGACGGCGAGGGCTCCGTGCCCGGCCCCGGCTCCCGGATCGCCGTGCACTCCCCGCGTCCGGGCGAGGCCGAGGTCGTCGTCCGGGCCCTGAGCTCGGTGCTCGACCGGTGGGGCGGTTCCGTCGAGCTCGTCGACGAGGAGACGCTCACCAACGCGGTCGGCCCGCTGGACGACTGGCTCACCCTGCAGGACGCCCCGCCCACCGTGCTGATGGCCGTGGTGCCGTCCCGCACCGGCGTCGCCGAGCTCGCCGCCCTCTCCGACCGGGTCGACGGCATGGTCGTCGCCGTCGACGCCCGCAGCGACCTGCGCCGGTCCCGGAACCTGCTGGACCGGCTGACCGGACGGCACGCCACCGTGGTGCCCGCGTTCGTCACCCAGCGCCAGGCGCGCCCCGCGCCGGCCGCCACGACGGAGGTGTGAGCGTGCGCATCATGATGGTCTCCTCCGGCGGCGGGCACCTGGCGCAGCTGCTGAACCTCGAGGAGCTGTGGCGCCGGCACGAACGGTCCTGGGTGACCTTCGACCTGCCCGAGGTGCGGGCCGTGCTGGAGGGGGAGACGGTCCACTGGGCCCACTTCCCCACCACCCGCAACATCCCCAACGCGATCCGCAACGCCGGGCTCGCGTGGCGGCTGCTGCGCACCGAGCGCCCGGACACGGTCATGACCACCGGCGCCGGCGTCTCCTTCCCGTTCTTCCTCGTGGCGCGGCTGCTGGGGATCCGGACGGTGTTCATCGAGTGCTTCGACCGGATCACGATGCCGACCCTCAGCGGGCGCCTGTGCTACCCCTTCTCGGACGTGTTCGCCGTCCAGTGGGAGGAGCAGCGCAAGCACTTCCCCGAGGCCGTCAACATCGGCGCGCTCATGTAGCAGTGCGGCACTCCCGCACCCGTCCTCGTCCGGCACCCCGGCACCCGCCCGGCAGCCCGGAACCCGCCCGGCACCCCGGCAACCGCCCGGCTCTCGTCCGGCAGTCCGGCACCCGTTCGGCTCCCTTTCGGCACCCCAGGAGGAACCATGGAACCCGTCGAACCGGCAGGCCCCGGCGTCACCTACGACGTCGTGGTCTCCCTCGGCACCGACCACCACCGCTTCGACCGCCTCGTCGACTGGCTCGACGCCTGGCTCACGACCCGCCCGGACGTGCGCTGCCTGCTGCAGCACGGGTTCAGCCGCCCGTCCAGCCTGGCCACGTCCGTTCCGCGGCTGCCCCGCACGGAGCTGCTGGAGCACTACCGGCGGGCCTCCGCCGTGGTCGTCCAGGGCGGGCCGGGCTCGATCCTCGACGCCCGCGGGCTCGGGCTGATGCCCTTCGCCGTGCCGCGGCTGGCCCGCCTGGGCGAGCACGTGGACAACCACCAGGCCGTGTTCACCGCCTACATGGTGGAGCAGGGCGAGGCCCTGCGCCCCGACACCGGCGATGCGCTCGCCGGACTCCTGGACGCCGCGCTCACCCGACCGGCCGAGTTCCGCACCGAGCCGCGCCGGGCCTCCCCCGAGCTGGCCACCCGCGAGCTGGACTCCGCGCTCGCCAGGGCCCAGCGCGCGGCACGGCGCCCGGGAGACCTGACCCGACGGCTGCTGTGGACGGCGCGCGAGTCGCTGCCGCAGTCCCACCGATCGTCCGCCGGCGCCGCCTGAACCCGGGAGGTCAGGTCACATCCGGGCGCCGGCGGCCGGACGCCAGGGGTCAGGGAGCACGCACCGCGAGAGCGGGCGCTCCCTGGCCCCTGAGCACGTCCGCGAGGTCCTCGGCCGCGGCGGCGTCCGCCACCAGGTGCGCCACGGTGGGGCCCGAACCGGACACGAGGCTCGCCAGGGCGCCGGCGGCCGCGCCGGCGGCGAGCACCGGCTGCAGCCGGGGCGCGAGCGAGAGGGCCGCGGCCTGCAGGTCGTTGTCCAGCAGCGGGGCGAGCTCGGCCGCCGCACCGGCGCCCAGGAGCTCCTCGAGCCCCGCCGGCAGCCGCGGCGGGGCGACGTCCCGGTGCGCGCGCAGCCGGTCCAGCTCGGCGTAGACGGCCGGTGTGGACAGCCCCGCCTCGGCGGCCACGAGGACCAGGTGCAGCGGCGCCCCGACCGCCACCGGCCGCAGCCGGGCTCCGGTTCCGGTGCCCACCGCAGCGCCGCCCGTCAGCGCGAACGGCACGTCGGCGCCGAGACCGGCGGCGAGCCGGAGCAGCGCGTCGTCGTCGAGCGCGGGCTCCCCCGAGACGCGGGCCGCGAGCCGGTTCACGGCGGTCAGCGCCGCCGCGGCGTCCGCGGACCCGCCGCCCATGCCGCCGGCCACGGGCACGGCCTTGTCGATGCGCAGGTGCAGCCCGCCCGGCAGCACCGGGAACCGTTCGAGCACGGCACGGGCGGCCCGGACGGCGAGGTTGGACCCGTCCCGCGGCACGGCGTCCAGGGAGAAGGTCCCGCGCTCGATCTGCTGGGCCACGAGCGAGCCGGGGACCGCCGCCACGTCCACGGTGGTCCCGGTGTGCCGGGTCGGCGTGGCCGTCACGGTCTCTCCCGTGCCCACCGCGCAGTACAGGCTCGCGACGTCGTGGTAGCCGTCCGGGCGCGGCGGGCCGGCGGCGAAGAAGAGGTTGACCTTGCCCGGCGCGGACGCGCGCTCCGTGGGCTGCGCCGCGGTCATCCGCCGCGCACCCGTGCGGTCAGTCCCGCGGCGGCACCGGCCTGTGCGATCCGGGCGAACTCGTGCACGTCCAGCTTCTCGCCCCGCCGGGCCGGGTCGATCCCGGCCGCCCCGAGGATCTCCCCGGCCGCGGCGGCGGAGCCCGCCCAGCCCGCCAGGGCGGCCCGCAGGGTCTTGCGCCGCTGGGCGAAGGCGGCGTCCACCGCCGCGAAGACCAGCTCCCGGTCCACGTCCGCCACCGGCTGCTCGCGGCGCACGAAGCGCACCAGTCCGGAGGCGATCGTCGGGGCCGGCCAGAACACGTTCTTGCCGATGGTCCCGGCCTTGGTGACGTCGGCGTACCAGGAGGCCTTGACCGACGGCACCCCGTAGACCTTGGAGCCCGGCGCCGCGGCCAGCCGGTCCGCGACCTCCTCCTGCACCATCACCAGCCCGCGGCGGATCGAGGGGAAGCGGGCCAGCAGGTGCAGCAGCACCGGGACGGCCACGTTGTACGGCAGGTTCGCCACCAGGGCGGTGGGCTCCGCCGGCAGCTCCTCGACGCGCATGGCGTCCTGCTCGAGCACGGTCAGCCGCCCCGTCAGCTCCGGGCGCATGCGCTCCACCGTGTGCGGCAGCTGCGCCGCCAGCGGCGGGTCGATCTCCACGGCCACGACACGCTCGGCGGCGTCCAGCAGCCCGAGGGTCAGCGACCCCAGCCCGGGCCCCACCTCGAGCACCGTCTCGTGCTCGCCCAGCCGCGCGGCGGCGATGATCCGGCGGATCGTGTTGGGGTCGATCACGAAGTTCTGCCCGAGCGTCTTGGTCGGCCGGATCCCGAGCTGCTCCGCGAGCGCGCGGATCTCCGCGGGCCCGAGCAGGGCGCGGGCGGCGGGCTCTGGCGCGGTGGATTCTGTCACCGGGTCATCGTATCGGGCGCCCTACCCCACCCCGTTCATGCGGCCGAGCCCCCAGCCATCACCTCCCGTGCGCGCCGGGTCCCCCACGGTGCTCCACGCCCCCACGAATCCGCATGGGGAGATGCGGCTGATCCGGGGAATCGGCGGGGCGCTCGTCCCCACTCCCCACAGCTGTGCTGCGCGTCCCGTGCGCTTTCTTGTCCCCCGTCGCCGCGGCGTCACACCACCGGACCTCGGCCGGACCTATCAACGGACCATGACCGACCTCATGAGCCTCGCCCAGCTGCACGACACCGGCCTCAGCGGCCACGAGATCCGGCGCCGCCTCCGCAACGGGCAGCTCCGCCGGGTCCGCGCGGGCTGCTTCACGCCTGCGGACGCCTATCGGCGGCTCAGCCCCGAGGAGCAGTCCTTGCTCCGGCACCGGGCGCTCAGCCGGGCCGCCTCCGCGCCGCCGGTCTTCTGTCTCGCCTCCGCCGCCCTCGTGCACGGCCTGGACCTCCGACGGGTCCCGGTCCGCCTGCACACGCTCACCCGGCCCGGAGAGAGGACCCACAACGGGTACGCCGGCGTGGTGAGGCACCAGGAGCGGCTGCCGGGGCCCGACGTCGTCACGGTCGACGGACTGCGCGCCACGTCGGTCGAGCGGACCCTCCTGGACTGCGCTCGGCTGCTGCCCTTCACCGACGCGGTGGTCCTGGCGGACCAGGCGCAACGCTTCGACCTCACCCGGACCCGGATGGAAGCACGCCTGGCGGAGTGGGCAGGCCGGCGGGGCGTGCGCAGGGCGCGGCGCGTGCTCGACGCCATGGACACGCGCTCCGAGTCGGTGGGTGAGACCCTCACCCGGCTCGTCCTGATGGAGTACGGTCTGCCGGCGCCGGAGCTGCAGTGGGCGATCGTGGGCCGGACGGGGCCCTACCGTGCCGACTTCGCCTGGCCGGAGCGCATGCTCGTGCTCGAGTTCGACGGCGAGTGCAAGTACGCGGACTCCCCCGCCGACGTGACCCGCAACGAGCGGCGGCGCGAGGTCGAGATCCAGGAGCTGGGGTGGACCGTCATCCGGGTGGGGTGGCACGACGTCGTGCGCACTCCCGCGGCGACCGCAGCCCGGATCGAGGCCGCGCTGCGCCGCTCGGCCGGCACCCGCTGACCCGCCCTGCCCTGCCTGCCCCGCCGCAGCTGCCGCCCCGGCGGCAGGGAGCGACCGCACCGTGGGGACTCAGTGTGCGGGCCGAGGGGGGTGCCCGCCGCGGCTCAGAACTCCCCGTACACCGCGACCGTGTTCGCCCAGAGGCGCTCGCACAGCGGCTCCAGCTCCTCCTCCAGGATCCCGGCCATGCCGCGCACCGTGTAGTTGACCACGTAGCTGGCGTTGGGCCGGCCCCGGTACGGGTGCGGGGTGAGGAACGGGGCGTCGGTCTCGGTGAGCACCAGCTCGGGGCGGGCGGTGCGCAGTGCGGCCCTGAGGTCGTGGCTGTTCTTGAAGGTGACGGTCCCGGAGAAGGACATGTACCAGCCGTGCTCGTTGCAGGTCCGCGCGAGCTCCGCGTCCCCGGAGAAGCAGTGGAACACGGTGCGCTCGGGGGCCCCCTCCTCCAGCAGGACGGCGACGACGTCGGCGTGGGCGTCCCGGTCGTGGATCTGCAGGGCCTTGCCGGTCTCCTTGGCGAAGCGGATGTGCTCCCGGAAGGAGATCTTCTGGTGCTCCCGGCCCTCCCCCTCGGTGCGGTAGTGGTCGAGACCGGTCTCCCCGAAGGCCCGGACCCGCTCGTGCCGCCCCAGCTCGCGGATCTCCGCGAGCGCCTCGTCGAGGGTCCCCGCGGCCGCGAGCCCCGGCACCTCGTTGGGGTGCAGGGCCACCGCGGCCAGCACCCGGGGGTCGGCCCGGGCCGCGGCCACGGCGAAGCGGGAGGACGGGACGTCGCAGCCGACCTGCACGAGCCCGCCCACCCCGGCCAGCGCCGCGGCGTCCGCGGCGTCCCGGACCGAGACGTGGACCTGCCCGTCCTGCAGGTCGAGGTGGGTGTGGTTGTCGACCACCGGGTGCGGCAGCGGCTCGGGCGCGGGCGGGTAGGAGAGGTTGCGGCGTCGCCCGTCGTCGGCCCGGGCGGAGCGGCGCCGGGTGCCCTCGCCGTCGGGCGCGTCCTCGGGCACGGCGTGGTGCTCCGGCTGATAGGCGGCAGGCGCCGCGCCTGGGGCGGGGACGGGCCGGGCGGCCGGGTCGGGCCACAGGGAGCTGGCGAGGAGGGTGGCGTTGGGGTCGGTCACGGGCGGCACCTCGGAGGAAGTCGGGCGGAGGACGGGCGGAGGACGTCAGACGTGGACGGACAGGAATGACGGAGAAGGCGGGGCAGGCGGGACAGGACGGGCAACGGTGCGGGAACACGCGGGCACGGACCAATCTACGAGGTGGAGTCGGACAGACATACTGGGAGCAGACGCCCGAGCAGGAAGCCGAGGAGCCCATGGAGTCCTTCCCCCAGTACACGCAGGCGATCCTGGACCGGATCAACACGGTGATCGACGGCAAGCCCGAGGCGGCGCGCACGGCCCTGAGCGTGCTGCTGGCGGGCGGGCACCTGCTGGTGGAGGACGTGCCGGGCGTGGGCAAGACGATGCTGGCGCGCACGCTGGCCACCGCGGTCGGCGGGACGGTCTCGCGCATCCAGTTCACCCCGGACCTGCTGCCCACGGACATCACGGGCGTGTCCGTCTACGACCAGGCGCGGCGGGAGTTCGAGTTCAAGCCCGGCCCGGTGTTCGCCAACGTGGTGATCGGGGACGAGATCAACCGGGCGTCGGCCAAGACCCAGTCCGCGCTGCTCGAGTGCATGGCGGAGGGACAGGTCACCGCGGACGGGACGACCTACCGGCTGTCGACCCCCTTCATGGTGGTGGCCACGCAGAACCCGGTGGAGATGGACGGCACGTTCCCGCTCCCGGAGGCGCAGCGGGACCGGTTCACGGCCCGGATCTCCATGGGCTACCCGGACACCGCGGCGGAGATGACGATGCTCTCCGACCACGGCGGCGGATCCCCGCTCGAGGGCCTGCGGCCGGTGGTCACCCTCGAGGACGCGGCACGCCTGGTGGCCCACGTGCGCGGGATCCACGTCTCGGACGCGGTGCGGGCCTACGTGGTGGCCCTGGGCCAGGCCACGCGCTCGCACCCGCAGATCCGGCTGGGCGCCAGCCCCCGTGCGCTGCTCCAGCTACAGGCCTCCGCCCGGGCGGAGGCGGCCTTGAGCGGGCGGGAGTACGCCCTGCCCGACGACGTCCGGGCCGTCGCGGTGCCGGTGCTCGCCCACCGCCTGATCCTGGACCGCCGCGCCGGCACGGACTCCGCGGAGGAGCTGGTGCGGGCGGTGCTGGACGAGGTGCGGGTCCCGGCCGAGCACTCCCCCCGGAGCCGATGAGCCGCCGGCCGGAGGGAGAGCGGACGGCGGACGGCGAGCGCGCGGAGCAGCCCGTGGACTCCCGCGCCCGGTTCACGGGACGCGGCTGGGCGTTCCTCGGGGCGGGCGCGCTGTGCCTGCTGCTGGCCACCTGGTTGGGCCGCAAGGACGTGCTGGCGCTGGCGCTCTTCCTGGGAGCGGCCCCGCTGTTCGCGGCGCTGTCCCTGTACGTGGTGAAGCCGAGGGTGCTGCTCAAGCGCGGCGTGGCCCCCGCGCTCGTGACGGCCGGGGACTCCGCCGTGGTCCGGCTGCGCGTGCGGCACCGGAGCCGCCGCGGCGGGTCGGTCTCCGGGGCGGTCGCCGTGCACGAGACGGTGCCGGAGCCGCTGGGCGGGGACCGGGAGCTGAGCGTGGAGACCGGTGGGGAGCCCGCCGCCTACACCGTGCGGCCGCGCCGCCGGGGCGTGTACGCCCTGGGCCCGGCCACGGTGCGGGTCGCGGACCCGTTCGGGCTGGCCGCCGAGCTGCTCGACGCCTCCGAGCGCACGTCCCTGCACGTGGCGCCGGATCCCGTGGAGCTGCCGGAGATCAGCGCCCACCGGCTGCGGGAGTCCGGCACCGACCCGTCCCGGACGGCGCAGCCGCAGCCGGGACCGGACAACGTCACCACCCGCGAGTACCGGCACGGGGACCCGATGCGCCGGGTGCACTGGGCCGCCTCCGCCAAGCACGGGCAGCTGATGGTCCGCCAGGAGGACCCCCGCAGCACCCGGCGGCTGACCCTGCTCCTGGACCGCGACGAGGCCTCCTGGCCCGGGGAGCGGCTGTGGGCCGGTGTGCTCCCCAGCACGGTCGAGTTCGAGTGGGCCGTGTCCTTCACCGCGGCCGTGCTCGAGCACCTCACGCAGCGCGAGACCGCCGTGCACGCCCTCGATGCCTCCGGGGATCCGCTGCCCCGCGGCGGGGCGGACGACGACGACGCCGCTCCCGCGCGCACCCGCGCCGCCGCCGTCACCGACGACGGCGCCGAGGACGCCCGGCACGGTCTGGCGCGGGTGCGCCCCGAGCCCGCTCCCGGCCGAACAAGGGACGACCCGACCGCCGACGACCGGACCGCGGACGGCCGAACCGCGGACGGCCGAACCGCGACCGGCCGAACCGCGACCGGCGGGACGGCGGACGGCCGGACCGCGGAGGACGAGCTGGCCGACCGCTTCGACCGCGACGGCCTGGTGCACCCGGTGCTGCTGGTCTCGGGGGACCTGTCCGCCGCCGCCGCCGAGCGGGTCCTGCGCGGGACGCAGCGGGCCGCGACGGGCAGCGCGGTGCTGGTGACCTCCTCGCCCGGCAGGGGCGCGGACCGGGGCCCGGACGGGGCCGGCGTGCTCGAGGCGGCGGGGTGGTCCGTCGTCGTCGTCACGGCGTCCGCCGCGCCCGAGGACGCGTGGGCGCAGCTCGGCAGCGGGTCCCGCACGGCCGGGGCCCGCCGATGAGCGCCGCCGTCCGCACGCCGGCGGATCCCGGCGCAGCGGCAGCCCCGGGGTCCGACCGGCCACGCGGGGGCCCGGCGACGGACCGCCGCCCGGCGCCCGCCGCCCTGGGTCTGGCCGGCACGGTCCTCGTGGCGGTCTGGCTGTCCCTCGTGGCGCTGACCGGCGTGCTCGACGGCGCGGGCTGGGTCCCCGGCGCGCTGCTGGCCGCGCTCGCCGTGGTCGCGGCGACCACCACGGCCCGGGTGCTGGGTCTGCCGGCCGTGCTCGCGCCCCTGTTCGGCGCCGGCGCCCTGGTGCTCGTGCTCACCGTGCTGTTCCTGCGCGATCCCGCGCTCCTCGGCCTGGTCCCCACCGCCGGGAGCCTGGAGCTCGCGGCGCAGCTGTGGCGGGAGGCCGCCGGGGTCCTCGCGGCACGACCGGCACCGTACCCGGATGCCGCGGCGCTCGCGTTCGTCGCGGCCCTCGGATCGGGAGCGGTGACGCTCTTCGTGGACACCGTGCTCGTGGCGCTGCGGCTGCCCGGGGTCAGTGCCCTGGGCGTGCTGGCGCCGCTGGTGGTGCCCGCCCTTGTGCTGCCGGAGAGCGTGGGCCCGGTGGGGACCGCCGCCGCCGTGCTCGCCGCCCTGGTCCTGCTCGGCGGCGGCCGCCGGTTCGGCGCGGTCCGGGAGCCCCGCACCGCCGCGGCGCCGGGCAGCTGGCCGCGGGTCCTGGTGGTGGGTGCCGGCGTGCTCGCCGTGACCCTGCTGGTCCCGGGACTCGTGCCGGGCTTCGTGAACGGCGCGTTCCCCCAGGGCAGCGGCCCGGCCGGGGATCGCGCCCCCGGGGTGGGACCGCTGCGGGCCGTGGGCCAGGACCTGCGCACCGCGGAGCAGGTGCCCCGGCTCGAGTACACGACGAGCACGGGCGAGCCCGAGCTGCTGCGGGTGCTCACCCTGGCCGACTTCTCCGGCGCGGAGTGGTTCCCGGACAGCACCGGGCTCGACCCCGAGCTCGACGCCCTCGGGCCCACGCCCCTCAGCCCGGTGGCCGACGGCCCCGAGCGGAGCACCGCCGTGGGGCTGCGGGACTGGTCGGAGCCCTGGCTCCCGCTGCCGTGGGCGCCCGTGGACGTGGCGGGGCTCGAGGACGGCGGATGGGCGTGGAGCCCCCGGGACCTCACCGTGCACGGGGACCGGGTGCCGCCCGAGGGCACGGCCTACGACGTCCGCTCGATCGCGCCCGAGCCCACGTCCGCCGAGCTGCGCGAGGCCCCCGCCGCGCCGGACGACCCGGAGCTCGCCCCGTTCCGCGAGCTGCCCGGCGGCACGCCGGCCACTCTCCGGGAGGCGGCCCGGGAGCGGGCCGGGGACGCGCCCACGGCGTTCGACCAGGCGCTGGCCCTGCAGGAGTGGCTGCGCTCGGAGGAGTTCCGCTACGACGTGGACGCTCCGCTCGAGCAGGGCTACGACGCCGGCGGGATGGCCTCCCTCGAGGAGTTCCTGGCCGTGCGCACGGGCTACGCGGGGCACTTCGCCCCGGCGATGGCCGTCATGGCCCGCGAGCTGGGCATCCCCGCGCGCGTGGCCGTCGGCTACCTGCCCTCCGCCGGCCCGGCCGTCGGGGACCCGTTCGGCGACGCGGCGGACCCGGCGGACCCGGGTGCCTTCCCGGTCCTGCCCCGCGACGCCCACGCGTGGCCCGAGCTGTGGTTCGAGGGCTCCGGGTGGGTGCGCTTCGAGCCGACGCCCGGCACCGGCGACCTCCCCGGCTACGCGGCCGAGCAGGCACAGGACGGGGAGGGCGGGTCGCCGGAGGGTGAAGGCGCCGCGGAGCCCACCGACGAGCCGACCGACGCCCCCACACCGGCGACCACGGCCGGGCCCTCGGAGACGGACGCCCCGTCGGCCGAGCCGACCGCGGTGCCGACCCCCGAGGTCTCCGCGGCCCCCGTGCCGGAGGAGACGGGTCCGGCGGCGTGGCTGCCCTGGCTCGCCGGGGCCCTGGCCGCCGCGCTGCTCGCCCTGCTCGCCGCGCTCCCCCGGCTCCTCCGGTCCCGCCGGCGCCGGCGCCGGACGGGCGTGCTGGGCGACCCTCGGGCCCCGGCGGCGGACCGGGCCCTGGCGGGGTGGGCGGAGGTGGAGGACCTCGCCGTCGACCACGGGCTCGGCCGCGCCGCCGCCGAGACCCCCCGGGCGTTCGTCGAGCGGCTCGGCGCCGCGGTTCCGGCCGCCGCGGGGCCGCTGGGCCGGCTCGGCCGGGACGCCGAACGGGCCCTCTACGCGCCGGGGACGACGGCGTGGTCGCCCGAGGCCGCCCCCGAGGACGTCACGGCGCTGCGGGCGGGCTTGGAGGCGCGCGGCGGACCCGGGGCACGCCGCGCCCGGTGGCTCCCCCGCTCGGTGACCACCCGTCCCTGACCTCCCGGCGGCCCCACCGAACGCCGAGTCCCCACATCGGCCGCATTCCCCCACGATCGATCATGGGGAAATGCGGCCGATCTGGGGACTCGGCGGGCATCGGGATCGGGGAACCGGAGTCGGAGCCGGCGGT
Organism: Kocuria kalidii; assembly: GCF_044462225.1. Classification (NCBI taxonomy): domain Bacteria; kingdom Bacillati; phylum Actinomycetota; class Actinomycetes; order Micrococcales; family Micrococcaceae; genus Kocuria; species Kocuria kalidii. Next base: position 86,980 of record NZ_JBISWJ010000025.1, read on the forward strand.
GGGCGCGCCGGGCCGGGGTGCTAGGCCTTGCGGGCGGACAGGACCGTCTCGTAGAGCTCCCGCTTGCCCACGCCGGAGCGCTCGGCGACCCGTCCGGCGGCGTCCTTGAGCCGGGTCCCGCCGGCCACGAGGTCCTCGACCTCGGCCACGAGGTCCTCGGGCCGGGCCGCCGCGGGGGCCGGGGCACCGGCGACGACGACGGCGATCTCCCCGCGCACCTGGCCCTCCCCGCACCAGTCGACGAGCTCGGTCAGCGTGCCCCGCACGACCTCCTCGTGCAGCTTGGTGAGCTCCCGCGCCACGACCGCCCGGCGGCCCGCGCCGAACGCGTCCCGCAGGGCGGTGAGCATGACCTCGAGCCGGTGGGGCGCCTCGTAGAAGACCATGGTGCGCCGCTCGCCGTCGAGCTCGGCCAGCCGGCCGGCGCGCTCCGAGGACTTCCGCGGCAGGAAGCCCTCGAACGTGAACCGGTCCGTGGGCAGGCCGGACACGGCCAGCGCCATGAGCACCGCCGAGGGGCCGGGGATCGCGGTGACGGTCAGGCCCTCGGTGGCGGCGGCCTCCGCGAGCCGGTAGCCGGGGTCGGAGACGGTGGGCATCCCGGCGTCGGAGAGGACCAGCACCGTGCCGCCGGCGCGGACGGCGTCGAGCAGCTCGGCGACCCGTCCGGCCTCGTTGTGCTCGTGGTGGGTGAGCACCCGCCCGCGCGTGGTGACGCCGAGCCCGGCGGTGAGCCGGCGCAGCCGCCGGGTGTCCTCGACGGCGAGCACGTCCGCGGTCTCGAGGGCGGTCCGGAGCCGGGGCGGGGCGTCGCCGAGGTTGCCGATCGGGGTGCCCGCCAGGACCACCTGCCCGGGGGCCCCGGTCCCGCCCGCCGGGCGGGGGAGAGCCTCGGCGGCGGCGTCGGCAGGGGCGTCGTCGTGGGGTTCCGTGTGCACGGGTCCACTCTACGGCGCGCTCCCCCGGCGCTGACGGCCGCCCCGGACCCGCAGGGCCCCGTCCCCTACGATGACACCGTGAGTTCCCCGGTGCGCACCCCAGTCCTGGCCCCGGCGCCGCGGCCGGCGGCACCGGTCGGCACCCTGCGCCGCTCCCTGGACCCGGCCGCCCTGCGCGAGCGGCTGCTGCCGGCCCCTGCGGCCGTGGCCCGTCTCGCGTGGCTGGCACCGCTGCTGGTGGTCCTGCTCGGCGGGCTGCTGCGCTTCCACCGGCTCTCCCACCCGGACGCGATCGTCTTCGACGAGACCTACTACGTGAAGGACTCGTACTCGCTGCTGCAGCACGGCTACGAGCGGCAGTGGCCGGAGGGCGCGGACGAGCTGTTCGTGGCGGGCACCCCGCCCGAGGCCCTGAGCATCCCGTCCTACGTGGTCCACCCGCCGGTCGGCAAGTGGCTCATCGCGTTCGGGATGTGGCTGTTCGGCGCCGAGGACCCCGTGGGGTGGCGCTTCTCCGCGGCCCTGGTCGGGACGCTCTCCATCGCCCTGGTGTGCGCCGCCGGGTGGCTGCTCTTCCGCTCGGTCACGGTGGCCACGCTGGCGGGGCTGTTCACCGCGGTCGACGGGCTGCACCTGGTGCAGTCCCGGCTCGCGATGCTGGACGTGTTCCTGATGTTCTTCCTCCAGCTCGCCTTCGTGCTGCTCCTGCTGGACCGGGAGCACGGCCGCCGGCGCCTGGTCGCCCGGCTGGGGGTCGCACCCGGGCAGGACGTCCCGGAGGCCGAACTGCTGCGCCGCCTGGCGTGGGGACCCTGGCTGGGGGTGCGGTGGTGGCGGATCGCGGCGGGCGTGGCGTGCGGGCTGGCGGTCGGGGTCAAGTGGAGCGGGCTGTTCCTGGTGGCCGCGCTGGGCGTGCTGTCGGTCCTGTGGGACCTCAACGCCCGCCGGGTGGCCGGGGTCCGGCACTGGATGCGGGCCGGAGTGCTCAGGGACGGCGCGCCCGCGTTCCTCGCGGTCGTCGGGACGGGGCTCGTGGTCTACGTCTCCTCCTGGGCGGGCTGGTTCGCCTCGGCGGACGCCTACGACCGCACCTGGGCGCAGCAGCACCCGGGCGAGGGCGTCCAGTGGCTCCCGGCGCCCCTGCGCTCGCTGTGGGCCTACCACTCCTCGGCCTACGGCTTCCACAGCGGCCTGGGCACCGAGCACTCCTACGAGGCGCTGCCGTGGCTGTGGCTGACCCTGGGCCGGCCCACCTCCTACTTCTACGAGGACCCGGAGCGTGGCACGGCCGGGTGCGCCGCGGAGCACTGCTCGCAGGCCATCCTCAACATCGGCAACCCCCTGCTGTGGTGGACGGGGATCGCCGCCGTGCTCGTGGCCGCGTGGCTGTGGGCCGTGCGGCGGGACTGGCGCTTCGGGGCGCTGACCGGGGTGTTCGCGGCCGGGTACCTGCCCTGGTTCCTGTTCCCCGAGCGCACCATGTACTACTTCTACGCGCTGCCGGTGCAGCCGGCCCTGATGCTGATGCTCGCCGGCATGCTGGGGCTGGTGCTGGGCCGGTCCGGGGACTCCGTGCGGCGGCGGCGCGCCGGCCTCGTGGTGGTGGGCGTCTTCACGGCCGCGGTGCTCCTGCTGAGCGCGCACTTCGCGCCCGTCTGGTACGCCGAGACGGTCGAGTACGCCCAGTGGCGGGAGCGGATGTGGTTCGCCGCCTGGATCTGATCCGGCACGCCCGGGCCCCGCGCGCGGCGCGAGGACCGGAGCCACGACCGGTCCCGCACCGGGCCCGGCGACCGGCGCGAGGCCGGGCCCGGGGACCGGTGCGAGGCCGGACCCGGTTCGAGGCCAGGCCCCGCCCGAGGTCGAACGACCGGGCCCGCGCCGGGCCCGGCGTCCGGCTCAGCGACCGGCCAGCCGGCGCTTGAGCTCCTGCCGCCGGCGCACCCGGTCGAGGGCCCGGTGCCGGCGGAACGCGGTGGGCCAGGTGGCGGCCATGACCGCGAGCGCCCCGAGGAGGGCGAGCCCGGCCACCGCGATCGCGGCGTCCATCCAGAACTGGGTGGGGTAGAGCCGGATGAGGGTGTCCGAGGCCCGGAAGGTCCAGGTGCCGTCCGCGAAGAACAGGGAGTGGAACAGGGCGAAGAACTGCTGCCACCCGAGCACCGCGGCGACCGCCAGCACGACCAGGAGCAGCACGGTCAGCCACGACCCGAAGAAGAGGGCACCGGAGGCGGCGCCCGGGGCCTTCGCCCGCAGGTACAGGGAGGAGACGATGCCGAGCAGCGCGAGGACCGCGACCACGGCGAGCGCGCTCTGCAGCACGATCTTCACGTCGGTCATGTGGCCGACCTCGGAGCCGAGGAACAGCTGGGCGCCGTCGGCGTCCCGGACACCGGCGAGGAACCCGGCCGGAGCCCAGTTCATGACGTAGTCCAGCCCGTAGGAGCCGAACACCATCCGCTCCTCCGTGGAGAAGCCGTAGGAGTCCGCCGGGAAGCCCGGGCGGTGGTACTCCGCCCACAGGAACAGGGGCGTGGCGACCGCGCGCACGGCCGCGGCCAGCAGCGCGAGCGGGAGCACGAGCACCAGGAAGACCTGCTGCAGCCGCGGGAGCCGGGGCTCGTCGGCCAGCGCGTCCCGGCGCAGCGCGGTCCGGCGGCGGGCCTCCGCGTCCGGCTCGTCGTCCCCCGCGGTCCCGGCCGCCCCGACGGCGCGGGAGCCGCTGCCCGTCCGGCCGGACCCGCTGCGGCGCTCGTGCGCGCCGGCCTGCCCGTCGTCGGCACCGGTCCCCGCGGGGACGACGGCCGGGAGCAGCCCCGTCCACACGGGCTCCTCGCGCCGTTCCTCCTCGTCAGGGTGCGGTTCGGCCTGCTGCCAGGGGGCCTGGTGGTTGCTGGAGGTGGCCACGGGCGGGTCCTTCGGTCGGAGGGGTCGGGGGGTCCGGCGCGGGCGGGCGCGGGCCGGTCGGTCCCGATCCTACCCATCTCCCGGACGCCCCCCTCCCCCGCCGCCCGGGAGCCCCGGCGAGCCCCCGGGAGCTCCGGGGGCTCAGCGGCGTGGCCTCACCAGTCGCCCGTCCACGACTCGTCGGCGTAGTGCTCGAGCGGGATGTTCCAGTCGCCGTACCCGTCGTCGGGGTCCGCCTGCGGATACCCGGTGCCGACGATCTCGACGACGTCCCCGGGGCGGAACACGTCGTGGATGAACCTCGCGCCCTCGGGGGGCATGCCCACGCACCCGTGGGAGACGTTGGCGATCCCCAGGACGGGCATCGCGGAGGGCAGGGCCTGGTGCACGAACTCGCCGCTCGCCGTCAGCCGGGACACGTTGGAGGCCCAGAACGTGTCGTACCAGTGCGGGTCCCCCGGCTGCAGGTGCAGGGAGGACGCCTTGAACAGGTACTCCGGGGCCTGCTCCATGATGACCTTCCGGCCCGTGGTCGAGGGCCAGTCCGGGTTGCCGAGCGTCACGGGGAACGTCGCCGCGACCTCGCCGTCGACGTAGGCGGTGAGCGTCTTCGTCGCGTCGTCCACCCGGGCGTAGTGCTCGGCGCCGGTCGAGAAGCTCCGGCGGAGGTCGTGGTTGCCCACCATGCCGCGGCCCACGTCGAGCCCGAGCAGGTCCAGGGAGACGGTGATCCGCGAGTGCGGCGTCCACCTCTCGGCCGGCCGGTAGCGGAGCGTCGTGTCCGAGTACCAGCGGAAGGCGCCCGCCCGGTCCCCGCCGCCCTCGACGGTGACGGCGTCCTCCACCGCCGCCTTGTGCACCACGGGCTCGGAGAAGGAGAACTCCAGGATCTGCCCGGTGCCGTACACCCCGCCGTCCACCACGTTGAGGCGGGCGTCGACCTCGTGGGCCGCGAGGACGGTCGTGAACGTGCTGGTGCCCGCCGCGGGCCCGGCCCCGGACGCGGCGCTCCAGTGCAGCACGTACGGGGTGTCGAAGGCGAGGACCCCGGTGCTGGTCCAGGTTCGCCCGTCGGCAGAGAGCTCCCCCGGCACCGGCGCGCCGCCCGGCGCCGGGACGAGGACGACGTCGGTCAGTTCGCCCTCCTCGGCCCGCACGACGACCGGCTCCACGGGGTTGTGCTCGACGGAGGCGTCCACGGGGGCGACCGTGACCTCCACCGGGGCCGTCGTGGCCGGTTCCAGCGCAGCAGCCGGGGCGGACGGGGCCGGCAGGGACGCGGCCGGGGCGGACGCGCTCGGGGCGGTCGCGGCGGCTTCTCCGGAGGGAGCGCCGGAGGCGTGCGCGCAACCGGTGGCGAGCAGTGCCGTCACGGCCCCGAGGACGAGCAAGCACCGCCCGCGCGGCGCCGTCCGCACCGCAGGTGGCGCAGAGGGCGCAGGATCCGGGCAGGAGGACAGGGACATGGGAAGCGGCACCTCGGGCGTCGGGGGGGGGTGGGGGGGAACGCTGGGGGAACTGCTTCCACGATAGGTCCGGCCCCGGCGAACGGCCCCGCTCGCCGCCGTGGAATCACGAATGTTAACGCCTTCGTGACGCCCACGGCGAGCCCGGACCGCGTGCCGGTGCGGCCGCTCCGTGACGGACCGGAGTCAGCGCACGGGCGTGAGGCAGGGGATGCCGCGGACGATCGGATAGACCGGGTGCACGCCGTCACGGAACGGACGGTCGCTCATCAGCCGGTCGGCGTCCACGGGGATCAGCGTTCCCCCCGTCAGGGGGCAGCGCAGGATCTCGAGCAGCCGGGGGGCCGGGGCGCCCGCGGCCGGGGGCACCGGTGCGGGGCCGGGGCCCGGCAGCGCCCAGGGGGCCGTGCGGCCGCCGGCCGGGACGTCGTGGCGCGGGGCGGACCGGCTCGCGTGCCGGTCCTCGGCCCGGAACCCGTGCGTCGGCCGCGTCGTCGCCGGGACAGCCGTGGTCGCAGGGCTGGTCATGGTTGCAGGGACGGTCATGGGGGGACTCCTGGTGCTCCGGGGGGAAGAGCCACCGCACCGGGCAGATGCGGTCTGGGGCTCATCCTAGGGCGGAAGCACCGGTGCGCCGCGGACGCCGCCGGGGACGCGCCCAGGCTGGTGGTCCGGGCAGGGCGGGGAGGGCCTCAGCGCGCGGTGGGACGGCGCAGGTGCGGCCGCTGTAGCGAACCGGGGACCGGGAGGTCGTGCCACACGACCTCGGGACCGGGCTCCCGGTCCAGCCCCCGGGGAGCGTCCCGGGGCGTCGTGCGGGGGGTCTGCGCAGCGGGCGTCCCGGCGGGCGCCGGACCCGTCGCTCGGGAGGCCTCCGGGGCCGCCGTCCACGAACGTCCCGGCGCTGCCGGCCGGGAGCTCGCCGGAGGCACCGTCGACGAGATCTCCGGACCGGCCGCCCGCGGGGTGCCGGGGGCCGGTTCCCGAGGGACCTCGGGGGCGGCCGTCCGGGCGGGTCCGGGCCGCGACCTCCCCGGCGCCGAGGCGCGCGGCAGGGAGACGTCGCGCAGCACCGTCCGGCGACGCTCGCGGACGGGGGCCGAGGGCTCCGGTTCCCGGACCGCCTCGGCCACGGCGCCGATGTCCTCCCGGCGGGCCCGCGTCTCCGGCAGCTCCAGCCGGACGACGCGCCATCCGCGGGGCACCGTCAGCCGGTCCGCATGCACGCTGCACAGGTCGTAGGCGTGGGGCTCCGCGTGCCCGGCGAGCGGGCCGACCACGGCGGTCGAGTCCGAGTACACGTACGTGAGGGTCATGATCGCGTCCCGCGAGCAGGTCTGGCGGGAGCAGCGGCGGGTGGCACTGCCGGAGGAGCTCATGGCCTGAAACTACCTCAGCGGGCGAGGCGGCGCAGGCGGCGGCGCTCACGCTCCGAGAGCCCGCCCCAGATGCCGAACTTCTCGTCCTTGCTCATCGCGTAGTCGAGGCACTCGGCCTGGACGGGGCAGGCCTCGCAGACACGCTTGGCGTCCCGGGTGGACCCGCCCTTCTCCGGGAAGAAGGCCTCCGGGTCGGTCTGGGCGCACAGCGCGTCGGTCTGCCACGCGAGCTCTCCCTCGTCCTCGTCCACGGCGTACAGACCGGCGACGGCGCTCCAGTCGGAGCCCTCGTCGGGGGCGGGCGCCTCGAGCAGGTCGAGCACGGGGGCCGCCCCGGCGCCGGAGAGGTTCTGCACGGCGTCGTGGGACGTGAGGAAGGCGGTGGCCTGGTCCTCCAGGCTGCCGCTCACCCGCCGGACGTGCCGCTCGGCGGCACGGGGGTCGGCGGGGTCCACGAACCAGTCCTCGGGGACCGAGCGCATGCTCCGGCGTCCCATACCGAGGGGGGTGGATTCCAGGACCTGCTGGCGTGCGGCCTCTCCCATGATTTTCCTTCCATCCGACATGATTGCTCGGGCCCGGCCCAGTGCGGGGGGAGCCGGCCCGTTGCATCCCGGAGAACGTATCTTTGCTGACCGCCTGCCGGACTTCATAATTACACGCGTGTAACTACCACTGCGTCAACCCTCGGGGCGAGGGCACCCTTGCCACGATAACGGGGAAAAATGCCGATGGGAGTAGACGTTTTTCCACGTCACGGAGCAATTTCTCGAACACACCGCGGACCGTGAAGAATGCTGTACCACGCATATGCCGCGCCGCCCCGTCCGGGGCGGCTGTCGCGAGGAGGACCCATGGCCGGCACGATCCCCCCTTCTGTCCCCCGTCTGGTGGACAAGCTGCGGAGCAGCAGCCGCCCCGCCCTGATCTGGTACGGGCAGGACGGCGAGCGCGTGGAGCTCTCGGGGCGGGTGCTCGACAACTGGGTGGCCAAGACCGCGAACCTGTGGGTCGACGAGCTGGACCTGGCGGCCGGCGACGTCGTGGCCCTGGGCGACGACCTGCACTGGCGCAGTCTCGCCGCCGTCCTGGGCACGTGGCGCATGGGCGCCGCGGTGCGTGCCGTGGACCCGCTGGACGCCGGGGCGGAGGCGGGCGACCGGGCCGTCGTGGGACTCGTCGACGCGCAGGGCGCACCGCCCCCGCTGCTGGACCGGGTCCCTCCCGGTGCGCGCGCGGTCCTGCTGGACCGGCCGGCGCTCTCGCTCGGCTACCGCGGGGACCTGCCGGGCGGGGACGTGCTCGACTACTGCGCCGAGGTCCGCGCCCACGCGGACGTGTACGCCGGTCTCGAGGAGCCGGCGCCGGACGGCGCCGCGCTCGCAGGCACCGAGGGCGTCCTGGAGCACGGGCGGCTGCTCCCGGCCGCGGGCGAGCTGGGGGCCGAGCGGGAGAGCTCCTGGGGCCGGGCCTCCGCGGTGCACGTGCCGGGACGGCGGATGGACACCGAACTCCTGCTGCGCGTGCTGGCGGTCCTGGCCGGGGGCCGGGCCGTGGTCGTCACGGACCGCCCGGCCGACCCTGCCGACGCGGCCTGGCGGTCGGTGCTGGCGGCCGAGAACGCCACGGCCTTCTGAACCGGGCCGCGCTCAGCGTCCGTCGGCGGGTCCCGCGCCCTCGGGGGCGTCCGGGACCGGGTGCCCCGCGCTGTCCCGGTGCGGGCGCTCCGCGCCCTGGCCGGGCGCGCGGCCCGTGATCAGGGCGATCTCGAGGTCCGCGGTGTCCGCGAAGTCCGGGTCCTGGTCGAGCTCCTCGGTGAACACCCAGAAGCGGTAGGCGAAGTACCGGAAGACCGTGCCGAGGATGGTCCCGATGATCGTGCCGGACACGAACGAGGCGTAGGTGCTGGTGAGGCCCAGGACGTAGTAGCTGAAGCCGAGGCAGCCGAGCTCGATGGCCATGCCGATGCCGTTGGCCACGAGGAACTGGACGAGCTCACGGCGCTTGTCCGACTGCCGCTTGTGCCGGAACGTCCACAGCCGGTTCGCGACCCAGGCGAAGGTGATCGCGACGGCCGTGGCGACGAACTTCGCCTTGAGGTGCCCGTCCTGGAACCAGGTGTGCATGAGGACCCAGGTGATCGACGCGTTGATGAGGAAGGCCAGGGCGCCGACGACGCCGAACTTCATGAGTTCCTTGACGAACAGGTGCCACAGGGCATCGAAACGGTCGACGAGACGGTTCACGCGGCTTCAGGTCTCCCAGGTGGTGAGGCGGTGGGCGCCGGCCGGCGCAGCGGTCGACGGGCGCGGGGGAGCACCCGCGGCGGACCTCGGGACATCCTACCTCGCCCCTCCCCCGCGGCACCGGTGAGCTTCCGCACGCCGACGGGCGGTCCCCGGGAACCACGGGGCAGTTCTCGGGCAGTTCTCGGGCAGCTGCCGCCCGGCTGCCGGGCGGCCGCCGGAGGAGCCGACGGGCCACGGGGACCGCCGGGAGGCCCCCGGGTGCGGGACCGGAGGGCCCGGCGGACCGGGATACCCTGGTCGGGTGACTTCTTCTGTGACCGGTCCCGTCGTCGGCGTCGTCGGGGGCGGGCAGCTCGCCCGCATGATGGCGCCCTCCGCCACCGCCCTGGGGATCGAGCTCCGCGTGCTCGCCGAGGGCCCCGACGTCTCGGCCGTCGCCGCCGTGCCCACCGCGCCCGTGGGCGACTACACCGACCTCGCCGTGCTGCGCCGGTTCGCCTCGGACGTCGACGTCCTGACGTTCGACCACGAGCACGTGCCCACCGAGCACCTGCAGGCCCTGCTGGACGAGGGCGTCGCCGTCCGCCCCGGCCCGGCCGCGCTCGTGCACGCCCAGGACAAGCTGCGGATGCGCGCGGCCGTGGAGCACCTCGGCCTCCCCAACCCGCGGTGGGCGGCGGTGGCCGACGTCGACGAGCTGATCGCCTTCGGCGAGGACACGGGCTGGCCCGTGGTGCTCAAGACGCCGCGCGGCGGCTACGACGGCAAGGGCGTGATGGTGCTCGGCACCGCCGACGCCGCCCGCGGCGCCGAGCCGTCGCGGTGGTTCGACCGCACGGACGGCCCCCTGCTGGCCGAGGAGAAGGTCGCGTTCGCCCGCGAGCTCTCCGCCCTCGTGGCCCGCACCCCTTCCGGCGCGGTGCTCGCGTGGCCGGTGGTGGAGTCGATCCAGGTGGACGGCGTGTGCGACGAGGTGCTCGCACCCGCCCCCGGACTGCTGCCCGAGGTCGCGACGGCCGCCGCGCACGCCGCCCGGACGTTGGCCACCGAGCTGGGAGTGACCGGCGTGATGGCCGCCGAGCTCTTCGAGACCCCCGGCCGCGGCGCCGGGTTCCTGGTCAACGAGCTGGCCATGCGCCCGCACAACTCCGGGCACTGGACCATGGACGGATCCGTGACCAGCCAGTTCGAGCAGCACCTGCGGGCCGTGCTGGACCTCCCGCTCGGGGACACCGGGCTGATCGGCGGGGCCGCGGTGATGAAGAACTACCTGGGCGGGGCGAACCAGGATCTCTTCGGCGCGTACCGGGCCGCGATGGGCGCGGAGCCCCGCGCCAAGATCCACAACTACGGCAAGGCGGTCCGGCCCGGGCGCAAGATCGGCCACGTCAACGTCACCGGCGCCGCGGACGAGATCCCGGAGCTGCGCCGGCGGGCCGCTCGGGCCGCGGCCGTGCTGCGCGACGGGCAGGAATGACCCGCGTGCCTCCCACGGCCCGTCCAGCCGGGACGGATACCGTGGCACCGGAAGGGACCGCGGTGCCGTCCCCCGCCCGCCGAGCACCCCAGGAGCAGCAGTGAACGAGAAGCAGCAGCCCGTCGTGGGCGTCGTGATGGGGTCCGACTCCGACTGGCCGGTGATGGAGGCCGCCGCCACGGCCCTCGAGGAGTTCGGGATCCCGTACGAGGCGGACGTCGTCTCCGCCCACCGGATGCCCACCGAGATGATCGAGTACGGTCAGCGGGCCCACGACCGGGGACTGCGGGTGCTCATCGCCGGGGCCGGCGGAGCGGCCCACCTGCCGGGGATGCTGGCGTCGGTGACGCCCCTCCCCGTGATCGGCGTCCCCGTCCCCCTGCGCACGCTGGACGGCATGGACTCGCTGCTGTCCATCGTGCAGATGCCCGCCGGCGTCCCGGTGGCCACCGTCTCGATCGGCGGGGCCCGCAACGCCGGGCTGCTCGCCGCGCGGATCCTCGCCGCCGGCGCCGACGCACGGGCCGAGGCCCTGCGCGGACAGCTCCTGCGCTTCGCCGACGAGCTGCGGCGGACGGCCCACGACAAGGGCGCCGCCCTGCGCACCCGCCTCGACGGCTGACCCGTCCGCCCCGAGCCTCACCCGCCCGTCCTTCCCTGCCCGTCCTTCCCCGCCGGAGCTGCCCGTGAACGGCCACACCCCCCGCGCTGAGCACGATCCCCGCCCGTCCCGCGGCGCGTCCGACGAGGGGTCCCGGACCCGGGACCTCCCGCCCGACGCCGTGACGGCCGTGCGCGGGGTCGACGACGACGCCGCGACCCCCGGCCGGCTCACCGACCCCCTGCGGCACCCCCAGCACGCCGGGGAGTCCACCCGGGGACGTCGCGCCTGGACCCTGCTGCTGTCCACGCTCGTGGTCCCCGGCAGCGCGCAGCTCGTCGCGGGTCGTCGGGCCACCGGCCGGACCGCCCTGAAGGTCGACGTGGTCGTGTGGGCCGCGCTCGCCCTGGCCCTCGTCTGCCTGGTCCTGTGGCGCGCCCCCCTGGTCTGGTTCCTGACGAACTCGTTCACGTCGCTGCTGCTGACCGCCGCTCTGCTGGCCCTGGCGGCGGGCTGGGCGTTCCTCTTCTTCGACACCCTCCGGCTCATCCGGCCCGGACTGCTCGTGCAGCGCACCCGCCGGGCGGTGGCCGCCGCCACGGTGGCGCTCATGCTCGTCACCTCGGGCGGGCTCGCCTACTCCGCCTACCTGCTCTCGGTGACCCGCGGTGCGGTCTCCGACGTCTTCGGCGGGGGTCTGCCCTTCCGCCCCTCGGACGGGCGCTACAACATCCTGCTCATGGGCACCGACTCCGGGGAGGACCGCACGGGCCGCCGCCCCGACTCGATGGCGGTGCTCAGCGTGGACGCGGACTCCGGGCGGACGGTGACCATCTCCCTGCCCCGCAACCTGCAGAACACGCCCTTCCCCGAGGACTCACCGCTGGCGGAGGTCTATCCGGAGGGCTTCAACTGCGGGGACCCGTGCATCCTCAACGCCCTCTACACCGACGTCACGAACAACCACGCCGACCTCTACCCGGATGCCGAGGACCCCGGCGCCGCGGCCATGAAGGACGCCGCGGAGGGCATCCTCGGGATCGAGGTCCAGGCCTACGCGATCGTCGAGATGGACGGCTTCGAGCAGCTCGTGGACGCCCTCGGCGGCATCACCGTCGACGTGGGCGGGCGCGTCCCGATCGGCGGCGGGACCGACCTCGCCACCGGCCTGCCGAACGAGATCTTCGGGTACATCGAGCCCGGCGTCCAGCACCTGGACGGCTACCACGCCCTCTGGTACGCGCGGTCCCGCGAGGGCGCCACCGACTACGACCGCCAGGCCCGCCAGCGCTGCGTGCAGGCCGCGATGCTCGAGCAGCTCAACCCCGTCAACGTGCTGACCCGGTTCCAGGACCTCGCGGAGTCCGGGACGCAGGTCGTCGAGACGGACATCCCGCAGAGCCAGATCGGCTCCTTCGTGGACGTGGCCCTCAAGGCCAAGGAGCACGAGCTGGTGCAGTACGCCGCCGGCCCGCCCTACTACGACCCGTCCTTCCCCACCTATCCGGACTACGACCAGCTGCACGAGGACGTCGACCAGGTGCTCGAGGAGGCCACGGACCGCGGCGCGCAGCGGGCCGAGGCCCGGTCCCCCGGCACCGCGGTGGGCTCCGGGATCGCGATGACGGTCCCCGTCCCGGCCGCCGGGCCCCTCGTGGGGACGCAGGAGCTCACCCCGAACGGCACCTGCTCGGTGCCCTGACCCAGCCCGGCCCGGGCTCGCCGGCGGCGCCCGGACGCCCCGGTACAGTGGGGGCGTGGCGAACATACTGCAGTCGAACGCATGGGCCGACTTCCAGCGGAACCTGGGGCACAAGGTGTTCCGGGCCTCCGGGGACGGCTGGCGCTACCTCGCGATCCTCGAGGGCGGCCGGACCGGGCAGTACCTGTACTGCCCGTACGGCCCCGAGGCCCGCACCCCCCAGGCCTTCGAGGCCGCTCTCGAGGACCTCGTGCGCACGGCCCGGGCCGAGCGGTGCTGGTTCGTGCGGATCGAGCCCGTGGACGCCGCCGTGACGGACGGCCTCGAGACGCCCGAGGCGTCCCTGCGCCGGCGCGGCCTGCGACCGGCGCCCCGGCAGGTCCAGCCCGGGCACACCCAGGTGATCGACCTCACGCAGGACGAGGACGCGATCCTGCAGGACATGAAGTCCACCAACCGCAACCTGCACCGCAACATCGCGAAGAAGGGCGTGACCTTCACGGCCTCGACCGACCCCGAGGACGTCGCCGTGCTGCTGGACTTCCTCGAGGCCACGGCCGAGCGCAAGGACTTCGCCCGCCAGCAGGACGCCTACCTGCGCGAGGCCGCCCGCAGCCTCATGCCCGCGGGCGCGGCGGTCCTCTACGTGGCGCGGCTCGACGGCGAGCCCATCGGCGCCTCGCTCGTCTACGACTCGGACGACACCCGCACCTACGCCCACGCCGCGATGGACTTCGAGCACCGCCGGCTCTCGGCCGGGATCCCGCTGGTCGTGCGGATGGTCCTCGACGCCAAGCAGAAGGGTCTGAGCCGGTTCGACCTCTTCGGCACCGCGCCCGAGGACGCCGGACCCGACCACGCGTGGCACGGCTTCACGAAGTTCAAGCGGTCCTTCGGGGGCCGGCCGGAGTCCTACCCGGGGACGTGGGACCTGCCCGTGCGCCGCGGGAGGTACGCCGCGTACACCCGCGTGCGGGCCGCCCGGGAGACCGCAGCCTCGGCCCGGCGGAGCCTGCCGCGGCTGCGGGAGGAGCTCCCGGACCGGCTCCGTGCGGCCGTCGCAGGGGTGCGG
>NZ_JBISWJ010000026.1:0-23160 GCF_044462225.1 Kocuria kalidii
CCGCCCCGTCGGGGGGCGGTGTTCCTGGCCAACGGGTTGTTGGTCGGGAGCCGTATAGTGGACGCGGTGTTCTGTGGTGTTCCCACCCGGTGTCACCGCCGGTGATTACTCACCGTGGGTGGTTCGGGGTGGGGTGTGGTGTAAGTTGTCGGCGTATTAGTACCGGTCGGCTGCACACGTCGTTGGTTCGTGCTTCCACCTCCGGCCTATCAACCCAGTGGTCTAGCTGGGGGCCTCTCACACCTGTTGGTGCATGGAAATCTCATCTCGAAGCGAGCTTCCCGCTTAGATGCTTTCAGCGGTTATCTCTTCCGAACGTAGCGAAGCAGCGGTGCACCTGGCGGTACAACTGCCATACCAGAGGTTCGTCCGTCCCGGTCCTCTCGTACTAAGGACAGGTCTTCTCAAATTTCCTGCGCGCGCAGCGGATAGGGACCGAACTGTCTCACGACGTTCTGAACCCAGCTCGCGTACCGCTTTAATGGGCGAACAGCCCAACCCTTGGGACCAACTCCAGCCCCAGGATGCGACGAGCCGACATCGAGGTGCCAAACCATGCCGTCGATATGGACTCTTGGGCAAGATCAGCCTGTTATCCCCGAGGTACCTTTTATCCGTTGAGCGACGGCCATTCCACAATGTACCGCCGGATCACTAGTCCCGACTTTCGTCCCTGCTCGAGCTGTCGCTCTCACAGTCAAGCTCCCTTGTGCACTTACACTCGACACCTGATTGCCAACCAGGCTGAGGGAACCTTTGGGCGCCTCCGTTACTCTTTAGGAGGCAACCGCCCCAGTTAAACTACCCATCAGGCACTGTCCCTGACCCGGATCACGGGCCGAAGTTAGATGTCCAGAGTGACCAGAGTGGTATTTCAACGATGACTCCACGTGCACTGGCGTGCCCGCTTCAACGTCTCCCACCTATCCTACACAAGCCACACCGAACACCAATACCAAACTATAGTAAAGGTCTCGGGGTCTTTCCGTCCTGCTGCGCGTAACGAGCATCTTTACTCGTACTGCAATTTCGCCGAGTTCATGGTTGAGACAGCGGGGAAGTCGTTACTCCATTCGTGCAGGTCGGAACTTACCCGACAAGGAATTTCGCTACCTTAGGATGGTTATAGTTACCACCGCCGTTTACTGGGGCTTAAATTCTCCGCTTCGCCGTGAGGCTAACAGGTCCTCTTAACCTTCCAGCACCGGGCAGGAGTCAGTCCGTATACATCGTCTTGCGACTTCGCACGGACCTGTGTTTTTGATAAACAGTCGCTTCCCCCTGGTCTCTGCGGCCCTTGCCCGCTCGCACCAGCTAGTGGTGTCCACGGTCCGGGCCCCCCTTCTCCCGAAGTTACGGGGGCATTTTGCCGAGTTCCTTAACCATGATTCTCTCGATCGCCTTAGTATTCTCTACCTGATCACCTGTGTCGGTTTGGGGTACGGGCGGCTGGAACCTCGCGTCGATGCTTTTCTCGGCAGCATAGGATCACCGAATCCCCCCACGAATGGGGGTCCCGTCACGTCTCAGGCACATGATCCGCGGATTTGCCAACGGATCGCCCTACACGCTTAGACCGGGTCTACCATCGCCCGGCTCGGCTACCTTCCTGCGTCACACCTGTTAATACGCTTACCTCCCCGGTTCAGGTCCCACGCTCCCCGCACCGTCCACCGGCCAAAGGCCGGCATCAGGATACGGTTCGGGTGGTTAGTGTCCCCGGTTCGGTATGGGCGGTTCTTCGCCGGTACGGGAATATCAACCCGTTGTCCATCGACTACGCCTGTCGGCCTCGCCTTAGGTCCCGACTGACCCAGGGCAGATTAGCTTGACCCTGGAACCCTTGATCATCCGGCGGACGGGTTTCTCACCCGTCATTCGCTACTCATGCCTGCATTCTCACTCGTGTGGGCTCCACCACTGGGTCACCCCGCAGCTTCACTGCCCACACGACGCTCCCCTACCCATCGCACCACCTGAACCAGGACCATCAAGGACCCGGTTGGGTATCATTGGTGCAATGCCACAACTTCGGCGGTGTACTTGAGCCCCGCTACATTGTCGGCGCGGAATCACTTGACCAGTGAGCTATTACGCACTCTTTCAAGGATGGCTGCTTCTAAGCCAACCTCCTGGTTGTCTGAGCAACTCCACATCCTTTCCCACTTAGCACACGCTTAGGGGCCTTAGTTGGTGGTCTGGGCTGTTTCCCTCTCGACTATGAAGCTTATCCCCCACAGTCTCACTGCTACGCTCTCACTTACCGGCATTCGGAGTTTGGCTGACGTCAGTAACCTTGTAGGGCCCATCGGCCATCCAGTAGCTCTACCTCCGGCAAGAAACACGTAACGCTGCACCTAAATGCATTTCGGGGAGAACCAGCTATCACGAAGTTTGATTGGCCTTTCACCCCTACCCACAGCTCATCCCCTCCATTTTCAACTGAAGTGGGTTCGGTCCTCCACGCGCTCTTACACGCGCTTCAACCTGGCCATGGGTAGATCACTTCGCTTCGGGTCTAGATCACGCCACTCACTCGCCCTATTCAGACTCGCTTTCGCTACGGATACCCCTCACGGGTTAACCTCGCGACGTAACACTAACTCGCAGGCTCATTCTTCAAAAGGCACGCCGTCACCCTCACAGGCTCCGACGGTTTGTAGGCACACGGTTTCAGGTACTATTTCACTCCCCTCCCGGGGTACTTTTCACCTTTCCCTCACGGTACTGGTCCGCTATCGGTCATCAGGTAGTATTTAGGCTTACCAGGTGGTCCTGGCAGATTCACACGGGATTTCTCGGGCCCCGTGCTACTTGGGTACGTGCACCGTGCGGCAGCAACGATTTCGTCTACGGGACTCCCACCCTCTCCGGTCCGGCACTCACACCGGTTCGACTATCGTCCTGCACTCACACGCCCGGGCCGGCAGACCCGGGACGACACGCCCCACGACCCCGATGATGCAACCCCTGCCGGGTATCACACACCATCGGTTTGGCCTCTTCCGCGTTCGCTCGCCACTACTGACGGAATCACTGTTGTTTTCTCTTCCTGTGGGTACTGAGATGTTTCACTTCCCCACGTTCCCTCCACACACCCTATGAATTCAGGTGCGGGTCACCACGCATAACACGCGGCGGGGTTTCCCCATTCGGAGACCCTCGGATCACAGCTCGTTTATCAGCTCCCCGAGGCTTATCGCAGATTACCGCGTCCTTCATCGGCTCCTGATGCCAAGGCATCCACCGTGCGCCCTTAAAAACTTGCCACATGATCACAGAACACACCGATACCACCACCACCACACCCCCTCCGAAGAGGACGCCCGGCAGCGGCGACGATCGGCGATCAATCACGAACACGGCACCACAACCACACCACCGGCCGCACCACCCCGCACCAGGGCACAAACCCCCGTCCAGGACGACCACGACCAGCGCGCGACTGCAGCACCCGTTCTTAAGATGCTCGCGTCCACTATACAGTTCTCAAACAACAACCCGCACATCCCACACACTGGTGGTCGCGGCCCCGTTCAGGACCACCCCCACCGGCAGGACACCGGGAACCCAGATCCAACACCCCCGCACCCCGCACCCACCAGCAGGGAAAACCCACCGGCACCGCACGAGGAACCACGGGGCCTGTTGTCTCAGGACCCAACAGTGCGCCATGGACCACGCCCACCCACCGGGAGCACCCCTTCCACCACCACCACACCCACGCACCCCCGGAACAACCCGGGAGCACGAGAACACAGCAGCAGGTACTAGGACCCACCCGGCCGGCACACCACCGACCCCCCCAAACAACAGGGAGACCAGCAGGAACGCGGCCACTTGCTCGTTGATATTCCACCCATGAGCTCACCCCACCAGCACCACGAACGGGCACTGCGGCAGGGGCGGCCACCACACGGCGGCCAACGGCTCCTTAGAAAGGAGGTGATCCAGCCGCACCTTCCGGTACGGCTACCTTGTTACGACTTAGTCCCAATCGCCAGTCCCACCTTCGACGGCTCCCTCCCACAAGGGGTTAGGCCACCGGCTTCGGGTGTTACCAACTTTCGTGACTTGACGGGCGGTGTGTACAAGGCCCGGGAACGTATTCACCGCAGCGTTGCTGATCTGCGATTACTAGCGACTCCGACTTCATGAGGTCGAGTTGCAGACCTCAATCCGAACTGAGACCGGCTTTTTGGGATTAGCTCCACCTCACAGTATCGCAACCCTTTGTACCGGCCATTGTAGCATGCGTGAAGCCCAAGACATAAGGGGCATGATGATTTGACGTCATCCCCACCTTCCTCCGAGTTGACCCCGGCAGTCTCCTATGAGTCCCCACCATCACGTGCTGGCAACATAGAACGAGGGTTGCGCTCGTTGCGGGACTTAACCCAACATCTCACGACACGAGCTGACGACAACCATGCACCACCTGTCCACCAGCCCCGAAGGGAAACCCCATCTCTGGGGCGGTCCGGTGAATGTCAAGCCTTGGTAAGGTTCTTCGCGTTGCATCGAATTAATCCGCATGCTCCGCCGCTTGTGCGGGCCCCCGTCAATTCCTTTGAGTTTTAGCCTTGCGGCCGTACTCCCCAGGCGGGGCACTTAATGCGTTAGCTACGGCGCGGAAAACGTGGAATGTCCCCCACACCTAGTGCCCAACGTTTACGGCATGGACTACCAGGGTATCTAATCCTGTTCGCTCCCCATGCTTTCGCTCCTCAGCGTCAGTAACAGCCCAGAGACCTGCCTTCGCCATCGGTGTTCCTCCTGATATCTGCGCATTTCACCGCTACACCAGGAATTCCAGTCTCCCCTACTGCACTCTAGTCTGCCCGTACCCACTGCAGACCCGGGGTTGAGCCCCGGGCTTTCACAGCAGACGCGACAAACCGCCTACGAGCTCTTTACGCCCAATAATTCCGGACAACGCTTGCGCCCTACGTATTACCGCGGCTGCTGGCACGTAGTTAGCCGGCGCTTCTTCTGCAGGTACCGTCACTCTCGCTTCTTCCCTACTGAAAGAGGTTTACAACCCGAAGGCCGTCATCCCTCACGCGGCGTCGCTGCATCAGGCTTCCGCCCATTGTGCAATATTCCCCACTGCTGCCTCCCGTAGGAGTCTGGGCCGTGTCTCAGTCCCAGTGTGGCCGGTCACCCTCTCAGGCCGGCTACCCGTCGTCGCCTTGGTGAGCCATTACCCCACCAACAAGCTGATAGGCCGTGAGCCCATCCAAAACCAGTAAAACCCTTTCCACCACACACCATGCGATGCGCAGTAGTATCCAGTATTAGACCCGGTTTCCCAGGCTTATCCCAGAGTCAAGGGCAGGTTACTCACGTATTACTCACCCGTTCGCCACTAATCCACCCAGCAAGCTGGGCATCATCGTTCGACTTGCATGTGTTAAGCACGCCGCCAGCGTTCGTCCTGAGCCAGGATCAAACTCTCCGTCAAAAAAACAACGAAAACATTTCGAACCCGGCTGAAAATGCTGCCACCACCCCACGGAGGCGGAACGGCGACAACCAATCAACCGAAAAAAACTTTCGGTATCAACAAACATGGCACACTATTGAGTTCTCAAACAACAGACCGATCAGCGTGTCCCACTTGACACCTTGCTCCCGGAGTGCTCTGTAACCTTAGCCCTTCCGGTCGGCGCCGGTCAATCTCAGGTGAACGCTTGGTTACCCGATCGTGACGGTGCCGCCTTCCGGCGAAGCTCACAATCTCCCACCCTAACACGTCGCCGATCCCGTGCAGCACGCTGGCTGCTCGGTCCGGACCGCTCTGGGTGGGATGCCGCCCGCCGGATCTCCCGGAGGAGCTCCTCGCCGCGACGACTTGGAAGAAGTTACCCCCTTTCGCCGACCCGTGCAACCCGGCCTCCGCACCGGGCCTCGCGGCGCCCAGGCCGGCGTGCCGCGGACGGCGGAAGGGCCCGGATCCGAGGATCCGGGCCCTTCCCGTGCCTCCGGTCCGTCCCCCCGGGACGGACCGGAACCGGATCAGTGCTCGGCCGGCTTGAGGTACAGGACCGCCAGCGGCGGCACGGTCAGCACGGCCGATGCCGGGTTCCCGTTGTGGGCACCCTCGGTGGCGCTGACCTTGCCCAGGTTGCCCACCCCGGAACCGCCGAAGTGCTCGGAGTCCGTGTTGAGCGTCTCGATCCACTCCCCGGCCCACGGCAGGCCCAGACGGAAGTTCTCGTGCGGGTTGCCGGCGAAGTTCGCCACGCACACGAGCGGGTTGCCCTGCTCGTCCCAGCGGGTGAAGGAGAGGGTGTTGCGCCCGGCGTCGGCCGCGTCGATCCACTCGAATCCGGCGGGGTTGTTGTCCCGCTCGTACAGCGCCGGCGTCTCGCGGTAGATCCCGTTGAGGGTGCGCACCAGCTCCTGGACGCCCTTGTGCGGCGGGGTCTCGGAGAGCCACCAGTCCAGGCCGTGCTCCTGGGACCACTCGGACTCCTGGGCGTACTCGGTGCCCATGAAGATCAGCTGCTTGCCGGGGTGGGCCCACATGAAGGCGAGGTAGGCGCGCACGTTGGCGAGCTGCTGCCACCGGTCGCCCGGCATCTTGCGCAGGAGGGACCCCTTGCCGTAGACCACCTCGTCGTGGGAGATCGGCAGCAGGAAGTTCTCCGAGAACGCGTAGACGAGGGAGAACGTGAGCTCGTTGTGGTGGTAGTAGCGGTTGACCGGGTCCTCCGCCATGTACTCGAGGGTGTCGTTCATCCACCCCATGTTCCACTTGAGTCCGAAGCCCAGCCCGTCGGCGTCGGTCGGACGCGTCACGCCCGGGTAGGACGTCGACTCCTCGGCGATCATGACGATCCCCGGTGTGCGCTTGTACGCGGTGGCGTTGGCCTCCTTGAGGAACGCGATGGCCTCGAGGTTCTCGCGGCCGCCGTGGACGTTGGGCGCCCACTCCCCCTCCTCGCGCGAGTAGTCGAGGTAGAGCATGGACGCGACCGCGTCCACGCGCAGGCCGTCCACGTGGAACTCCTCGAGCCAGTAGGAGGCGTTGGCCACCAGGAAGTTCCGGACCTCGTTGCGGCCGTAGTCGGGGATCAGCGTCCCCCACTCCTTGTGCTCGCCCCGGCGGGGGTCGGCGTGCTCGTACAGGGGCTCGCCGTCGAAGTTCGCCAGGGCCCACTCGTCCTTCGGGAAGTGGCCGGGGACCCAGTCCACGAGGACGCCGATGCCGGCCTGGTGCAGCTTGTCCACGAGGTAGCGGAACTCGTCCGGGCTGCCGAAGCGCGACGACGGCGCGTAGTAGGACGTCACCTGGTAGCCCCAGGAGCCGCCGAACGGGTGCTCCGCCACGGGCATGAACTCCACGTGCGTGAAGCCCTGCCAGGTGAGGTACTCGACGAGCTCCTTCGCGAGGTCCTTGTAGCCGAGGCCCAGGCGCCACGAGCCGATGTGCAGCTCGTAGACGCTCATGGGCGCGTTGTGCGGGTCGGTGGCCGCGCGGCGGGCCATCCAGGCGTCGTCCTGGAACTCGTAGTCGGACTCGAAGACGCGGGACGCGGTGGACGGCGGCACCTCGGTGCCGAAGGCCATGGGGTCCGCCTTCTCGCGCCAGCCGCCGTCCCGGCCGAGGATGCGGAACTTGTAGGTGGCGCCCGAGCCCAGCCCGGGGACGAAGATCTCCCACACGCCCGAGGAGCCGAGGGAGCGCATCGCGTGCTCGCTGCCGTCCCAGCCGTTGAAGTCGCCGATGACCCGCACCGCCTGGGCGTTGGGCGCCCACACGGCGAACGCCACGCCGGTGATGTCGCCCAGCACCGAGGGGTAGCGGCGCACGTGGGCGCCCAGGACGGTCCACAGCGTCTCGTGGCGCCCCTCACCGATGAGGTGCAGGTCCAGCTCCCCGAGCGTCGGCCCGAAGCGGTACGGGTCGTCCATGCGCTGCGGCTCCAGCTCCCGGTAGGTCACGTCCAGCCGGTAGTCCGGGATCCGGCCCGGTTCGTGGGCGGGGACCGTGCCCGTGAAGATGCCGCCCCACTCGTGCTCGAGCTCGAAGGTGCCGTCCTGCGTGACGACGGCCACCGCGGTCGCGAACCGGCGCAGCGAGCGCACCGTGACGGTGCCGTCCGGATTGAGGTGGGCGCCCAGGACGCCGTGCGGGTCGTGGTGGCGGCCCTCGGACACCGCGGCCAGCACGTGCTCGGCCACGGGCACGGGGCCTGCGGGCGCCACGTCGTGGCCGGCCGGAACGGCGCGGGAGGTCTGTCCGGGGTCGGATCGGTCCTGCGGGGAGCTGGCGGTCACTTCGTCCTCGATTTCCGTTCCCGCCGCCGCCGCGGTGCGCTGCGCGGAGCGGGAGCTGTCGTCGTCGTGGTCGGTGCCGGGAGCGGGATCCGCACCGGCTGTTTCAGGGCTCACGCTACGCGACCGGAGGCCGTCGAGTGAACGGCGCACGGCCGTGGCGGGGACGTCCACCCAGTCGGGGCGGTTGCGCTGCTCGTAGACGACCTCGTAGAGGGCCTTGTCCAGCCACAGCGCCGTGAAGAGGGCGGACCCGCGGTCCACCGCATGCCCGGCGCCCTGCTCGTAGCCCTCGAGGAACGCGTCGCCGGCGCGCCGGCCCCACTCCTCCGCGTCTCCCGCTCCGGCCCGGGCGCCGAAGGCGGCCGCGTAGTCGAAGGACCGCAGCATCCCGACCACGTCGCGCAGGGCGACGTCCGGCCGGGTCCGCTCCTCGATGGCGCGCAGGGGCTCGCCCTCGAAGTCCAGGACCTTGAACTGCCCGTCCTCGGTCTGCAGGACCTGGCCCAGGTGGTAGTCGCCGTGGATGCGCTGCAGCGGCGGCAGCTCCGGCACGTCGCCGAGGGACGTGATCAGTTCGTCGAGAACGGCCGCGTGCTCCGAGAAGAGGGAACCGGTCTCGGTGCGGGCCCAGCGGAGCCGCCCGCCGAGGTCGTTCAGGAGACGGGCGCGGGCGGCGTCGTCGGGCGCGTCCGCACCGAAGGCGCGGCCCAGGTCGCGGTGCACGCGCGCGGTGGTGCGGCCCAGCTCCCGGGCCTCCTCGGAGAAGTCCGCGCCCTGCTCCGCGGCCTCGACGGCCCGCCCCCACGCGTCCGCGGAGCCGGAGAGGAACTCGGTGGCCACGGCCAGCTGGCCCTGCGCCGCCGTGAGCCCGGCGCGCCAGCGGGCGTCGAGCCACCCGAAGATCGCAGGCACCGCGGGGCACCCGAGCGAGGTCAGCTCGCGGCCCACCTCGACGTCCGGGTTGTCGCCCTCCCCCACCACCCGGAAGAACTTCACGATCACGGCGTCGCCGCTGGACCGGCCGGCGGGCGGGACGACGATCACCGAGGAGTTCGACTGCTCGCTCGAGATCACGCGGACCTGCTCGCGCGTCGTGACCGCGTACGGGACGTGCAGCGCGTCGCCGTGCCCGCCGGTGACCGTCAGGCCGAGGGGACCGCCGTGCACGGTCTCCTCCTTCTGCATCAGGGTGAGCGCGGGGCCGACGAACACGGGGTCCCCGACCCCGTCGTAGACCCAGGGACCGGCCACGGCGTCCTCCGCCCCGGGCAGCGGCAGGCCCGTGCGGTGGGCCACGGCCCGGCCGGCCCGGGCCGCCCGGTCCCGGAGGGAGCGTCCTGCCCGGCGCGGCGCGGCGCCCTGCGCCCGGGCCGCGTCCGACCCGGGCTCCTCGACCGGCTCCAGCTCCCCGACGAGGAAGCGCTGGGCGCCCTCGAGGGGCTCGGTCCGGAAGGTCAGCGGCACCTGGAGGAGCTCGGTGCGCGCCCCCTCGGACGCCTCCACCAGGAGCAGCCGCGCCCCGGCCCCGTCCTGCTCCGGCAGGGCCAGCTGGGCGGCGACCCGCAGGTCCACGCCCGCACCGCCGTCCGCGAAGGGGAACCACCGCTGCCGGGGCAGCCACCGGCGCAGCAGGTCCAGGAGGTCGTCGGGGTGCTGGTCGGTCATGGGATCAGGTCCTTTACGGGGCGTGCGTGGGAGTGGCCGGACGCGCGGACGCGCTCAGGATGTCTTGGCGGGCGTGATGATCGGCATGGCCGTGGTGTGGGGGTGCGTGCCGTCGTCGTGGGGCGCGGCCCGCAGGCGCAGCCAGAAGAAGTCCTGGCTGCCGAGGGTGATCCGGTACTCCCCCGCCTCGTCCACCTCGCCGAACAGGTCGCCGCCGAAGAGCTCGCGCAGCCCGCGGCCCGCGAACTGCGGCAGCCGGATGCGGGCGCACGCGGGGGTGTGGGCGAGGTTGAACAGGCACAGCACCGTCTCGCCGCGCCCGTCGTCGGCCTCCTCGTCGGGCAGCACGCGCAGGAACGCCAGCACGGAGTCGTGGTCCGTCTCCACGTTGACGTAGGAGCCGAGGCCGAACGCCGGGTGCGCCTTGCGCACGGCGAGCATCTGGCGCATCCAGTGCAGCAGGGACGACGACGACGCGAGCTGCGCCTCCACGTTGACCTGGTTGTAGTGGTAGACCAGCGACTGCACGACCGGCAGGTACAGCTTGCCGGGGTCGGCCTTGGAGAACCCGGCGTTGCGGTCCGGGGTCCACTGCATCGGGGTGCGGGACGCGTCGCGGTCGTCGAGCCAGATGTTGTCGCCCATGCCGATCTCGTCCCCGTAGTACAGGAACGGGCTGCCGGGCAGGGACAGGAGCAGGGCGTGGATCAGCTCGACCTCGGCCCGCGAGTTGTCCAGCAGGGGGGCCAGCCGGCGGCGGATGCCCACGTTGGCGCGCATCCGGGAGTCGGGGGCGTACCAGCCCAGCATCGCCTGGCGCTCCTCGGTGGTCACCATCTCGAGGGTCAGCTCGTCGTGGTTGCGCAGGAACGTGCCCCACTGCGTCCCGCGCGGGATGTCCGGCGTCTCGTGCATCGTCTCCACGATCGGGGCGGCCTTCTGGTCCCGCAGCGCGTAGAAGATCCGCGGCATGATCGGGAAGTGGAAGCACATGTGGCACTCGGGGTGCTCCTCGGTGCCGAAGTACTCCACCACCTCGTGCGGCATCTGGTTCGCCTCGGCGATCACCACGCGCCCCGGATAGTTCTCGTCGATCATGCGGCGCAGGTCGACGAGGAAGTCGTGGGTGCCGGGGAGGTTCTCGCAGTTGGTCCCCTCCTCCTCGATCAGGTACGGGATCGCGTCGGCCCGGAAGCCGTCGATGCCCATGTCGAGCCAGAACTTCACCACGTCGTGCACGGCCTCCACCACGGCGGGGTTCTCGAAGTTGAGGTCCGGCTGGTGGGAGAAGAACCGGTGCCAGAAGAACTGGCGGCGGATCGGGTCGAAGGTCCAGTTCGACTCCTCGGTGTCCACGAAGATGATCCGGGCGTCCTGGTACAGCTCGTCCGTGTCGGACCAGACGTAGAAGTCGCCGTAGGGCCCCTCGGGGTCCTCGCGGGAGGCCTGGAACCACGGGTGCTGGTCGCTCGTGTGGTTGAGCGGGAGGTCGATGACGACGCGCAGGCCCCGGGCGTGCGCCTCGGCCACGAGCCGCTTGAAGTCGCTGATGGTGCCGAACTCGTCCAGGACGGAGTAGTAGTCCGAGATGTCGTAGCCGCCGTCGCGCAGCGGGGACTCGAAGAAGGGCGGGAGCCACAGGCAGTCGATGCCCAGCCACTGCAGGTAGTCGAGCTTGTCGATCAGACCGGAGAAGTCGCCGGAGCCGTCACCGTTGGCGTCGGAGAACGCCCGGACGAGCACCTCGTAGAACACCGCTTTGCGGAACCAGTCGGGGTCGTGGGAGATGCCGGGGGCGTTGAGCGAGAACGGCGAGAGACTCATGCGGGGGTGCCGCCTTTCGGACAGGTGGGTCGGAGGCCATCGGTGCTTCGGGAGGGGCCTCCCCGGGCGGCGCGCCCGGGGAGGCCCCGGCGGGGTCCGGGGAAGCCCCTACTTGACGTTGCGGCGGATGTGCAGGACGTGCGCGGGGTCGTGGTGCGGGTCGAGGCGCACGTAGTTGTGCGTGCCCCACTTCCAGGAGTTCCCGCTGAGCAGGTCGTCCACCCAGAAGCTGCCGTCCTCGTTGAAGTCCGCGTCGTCGAGGTTCAGGGACTCCAGGTCCAGCCACACGGTGCCCTCGCGGACCGCGTGCGGGTCCACGTTGACGACCACGATGACCGTGTCCTTGTAGCTCGAGCTCCCGTGCCGCACGGTCTTCGTCTTCGTGTACGCGACCAGGGCGTCGTCGGTCGTGGACTGCACCGTCAGGTTCTGCAGGTCGTGCAGCGAGGCGTGCCGGCGGCGGATCTCGTTGAGCCGTGTGAGGTACGGGGCCAGGGACGCACCGCGCTCCTCGGCACCGGCGAAGTCCCGGGGCCGGTACTGGAACTTCTCGTTGTCCACGTACTCCTCGGCGCCCGCGCGGGCCACGTGCTCGAACAGCTCGTAGCCGGCGTAGACGCCCCACAGGGGGGAGCCGGTGGCGGCCAGCACGGCGCGGATCCTGAACGCCGCGGGACCGCCGAACTGGAGATACTCGGTGAGGATGTCCGGGGTGTTGACGAAGAAGTTCGGCCGGTACACCGCCGAGGTCTCGTGGCTGACCTCCTGGAGGTACTCCTCGATCTCCTTCTTGGTGTTGCGCCAGGTGAAGTACGAGTAGGACTGCTGGAAGCCGACCCGGGCGAGGCCCTGCATCATGGCGGGACGCGTGAACGCCTCGGCCAGGAACACGACCTCGGGGTGCCGGGCGTTCACGGTGCCGATCAGCCACTCCCAGAACCACAGGGGCTTGGTGTGCGGGTTGTCCACCCGGAAGATCTTGACCCCGTGGGAGATCCACAGCTCCACGATCCGCAGCACCTCGAGGGACAGGCCCTCGGGGTCGTTGTCGAAGTTGATCGGGTAGATGTCCTGGTACTTCTTCGGCGGGTTCTCCGCGTAGGCGATGGAACCGTCGGCGCGGGTCGTGAACCACTCGGGGTGCTCACCGACCCACGGGTGGTCCGGCGAGGCCTGCAGGGCGAGGTCCAGGGCCACCTCGAGACCCAGGTCCCCGGCCCGCGCGACGAAGGCGTCGAAGTCCTCGAACGAGCCGAGGTCGGGGTGGATCGCGTCGTGCCCGCCCTCGGGGGCGCCGATCGCCCACGGTGAGCCGGGGTCCTGCGGACCGGCCACGAGGGTGTTGTTGGGGCCCTTGCGGTGCGTCCGACCGATCGGGTGGATCGGCGGGAGGTAGACGACGTCGAAGCCCATGCCGGCGACGGCGTCGAGGCGCTCCGCGGCGGTCCGGAAGGTGCCGGAGGTCCACGAGCCCGACTCGGCGTCGAGGACGGCGCCCTCCGAGCGCGGGAAGAACTCGTACCAGGAGCCGCGGCCGGCGGCGGTGCGCTCGACCTTCAGCGGGTAGCGGCGGCTCTGCGTGACGAGGTCGCGCACGGGGCGGTCCGCGACCACCGCCAGGACCTCGACGGAGGTCGCCGCCTCGAGCCGGTGCTCGGCGGGCAGCTCGTCGTTGCCGAGGGTGCGCGAGACGGAGCGGAACAGCTCGGCGTCGGAGTCCGGGCGGCCCGTCTCCGCGGCGGCGCGGTCGAAGAGCACGATGCCCTCGGCCATCATGAGGTCGACGTCCTGGCCCACGCCCACCTTGATCTCGGCGGCGTGCCGCCAGGTCTCGAACAGGTCGCCCCAGCCCTCCACGGCGAAGGTCCAGGCGCCCTCGGCGGTCGGCGTCAGCCACGCCTCGTAGCGGTCGGTGCCGGGGGTGGTGAGGAGCATCGGCACGCGCTCGGTCTCGGTGCCCTGCGGGTCGTACAGCACCGCGGTCACGCCGAGGGCGTCGTGGCCCTCGCGGAACACGGTGGCGCCCACCCGGATCGACTCTCCCGGCACGGCCTTGGCCGGGAAGCGACCGTCCTCGACCACGGGGCTGACCCCCACGACCGGGATCCGGCCGTAGACCAGCTCGTCGCGGGAGAACGCCGAGCCGGCGGTCTTCCGGCGCGTCGTCGTCGCCTTCCGCGGCGTGGTGGCCTTCTTGGCCGCGGCCGCCCTCGTGCCCGGGGTCCTGGCGGCGGTCTTCGCTGCCGGGGTTTTCGCTGCAGGAGACTTCGCTGCGGAGGACTTCGCGGTCGACGCCTTCCGGGCGCGGGGCGCGGCCTGCGCGGCTGGGACCGCGGGCTCGTCGGCCGCCGGGGCCTGGGCGTCCGGGGCCTTCCCGGCGGTCGACGCCCTCCGTCGGGCCGGTGCCTTCTTCGCGGGCTGCTCGGCCGGGGCCGCGGCGGCACCGGTGTCGGCGCCGGGTGCGGCGGGCGTCGTCGAGGGGTCGGGGGCGGGCGCGCCGGCCGGGCTCGAGGCCGGGTCGGTCGGGGGCGGCGTGTTGGCTTGGCTCACCTGGACCACGTTAGCGACAAACCCGGCGATCGTTAAGCCCGCTGTCGAAGCGTCGGACTGCGTCCCCGCGCGGGTGTCCCCGCCCCGGTGGGACGGCGCGGCGGGACGGTCCGGCACGCCGGGGAACGGATGTGCGGCGGCACCCCCGTCCGGGACCGGGGCACCGGTAGTCTGACGGCGTGAAGGCAATCCGTAGATTCACCGTGCGCACCGTGCTGCCGGAGTCCATCGCCCCTCTGAGCCGACTCGCGAGGAACCTTCGCTGGTCCTGGCACCGGCCCACCGAACAGCTGTTCGCCGACCTGAACCCGCAGGCCTGGGAGACGGTCCACGGGGACCCCGTCAAGCTGCTCGGCTCCCTCACCCGCGAGGAGATCCAGCAGATCGCCGAGGATCCGGCCACGGTGCGCCGGATCGAGGAGCTCGACGCCGACCTCGAGCGCTACCTCACCGACGAGCTGTGGTACCAGAAGACTCAGACGGAGGACGCCCCGCGGACCATCGCGTACTTCTCCGCCGAGTACGGTGTCACCTCCGTGCTCCCCCAGTACTCCGGGGGCCTCGGGATCCTCGCGGGCGACCACCTCAAGAGCGCCTCCGACCTCGGCGTGCCGGTGGTGGGCGTCGGCCTGTTCTACCAGCACGGCTACTTCAAGCAGTCCCTGTCCCGCGACGCGTGGCAGCAGGAGTCCTACCCCGTGCTCGACCCGGACGGCATGCCGCTCACCCTGCTGCGGGAGGAGGACGGGACACCGGTCCGGATCACCCTGCCCCTGCCCAACGGCCGCTCCCTGTCCGCCCACGTGTGGCGGGCCGACGTGGGCCGCGTCCCGCTGCTGCTGCTCGACTCCGACATCCCGGACAACGACGACCACGCCCGCAGCGTCACGGACCGTCTCTACGGCGGCGGCGGCGACCACCGGCTCCAGCAGGAACTGCTCCTCGGCATGGGCGGGATCCGGGCATTGCGTGCCTTCTGCCGGCTGACCGGGACCCCCGCCCCGGAGGTCTTCCACTGCAACGAGGGGCACGCCGGGTTCCTGGGCGTCGAGCGCATCGCGGAGCTCATGGCCCCCGCGGACGGGACCGAGCCGATGAGCTGGGACGAGGCCCTGACCGCGGTGCGCTCGGCCACCGTGTTCACGACCCACACCCCGGTGCCCGCGGGCATCGACCGGTTCGAGCAGGCCCAGATCCAGCACTTCGTCGACGCGGGTCTCGCCCCGTCCGTCCCCACAGCAGCCATCCTGTCCCTGGGTGCGGAGGACTACGACGGCGGCGACCGCTCCAAGTTCAACATGGCGGTCATGGGGCTGCGCCTGGCCCAGCGCGCCAACGGGGTGGCCAAGCTGCACGGCGTGGTCTCCCGGGGGATGTTCCAGGGGCTGTGGCCGGGCTTCGACGTGGACGAGGTGCCGATCGGCTCGATCACCAACGGCGTGCACGTGATGACGTGGATCGATCCGCACATGGCGCAGCTGGCTCTCGACCCCATGGGCACGGACCTGAACCGGGCCGCGCGGTGGCGGCGCATCTACGACGTCGACGACGTCGAGCTCTGGGCCGCCCGCCGGGAGCTGCGCCTCCGCCTGGTGGAGGACGTCCGGGCCCGGCTGCGGGCCTCGTGGAAGAAGCGCGGCCTCGCGGACGCGGAGCTGGGCTGGACCGACTCGGTCCTCGACCCGGACGTGCTCACGATCGGCTTCGCCCGGCGGGTGCCCACCTACAAGCGGCTCACGCTCATGCTGCGCGACCCGCAGCGGCTGAAGAGGATCCTGCTGGACCCGGAGCACCCCGTGCAGCTCGTGGTCGCCGGGAAGTCCCACCCGGCCGACGAGCACGGCAAGCGGCTGATCCAGGACCTCGTGCGCTTCACGGACGACCCCGAGGTGCGCCACCGGATCGTCTTCCTCCCCAACTACGACATCGCGATGGCCCGGACCCTCTTCCCGGGCTGCGACGTGTGGCTGAACAACCCGCTGCGCCCGCTGGAGGCGTGCGGCACGTCCGGGATGAAGGCCGCCCTCAACGGCGGGCTGAACCTGTCGGTGCTCGACGGCTGGTGGGACGAGATGTACGACGGCCAGAACGGCTGGGCCATCCCGACCGCCGACGAGGGCGCGCACCCGGACGAGCGCGACGACATCGAGGCCGCGGCCCTCTACGAGCTCATCGAGAACCACGTGGCCCCGCGGTTCTACGGCCGGACCGCGGACGGCTCGGACCCGAGCACCGACGGCGTGCCGCACCAGTGGCTCGCCATGGTCAGGCACACCCTGGCGACCCTGGGCCCGCGGGTCTCCGCCAAGCGCATGCTCGAGGACTACGTGCGGCAGCTCTACGTCCCGGCCGCCGTCTCCGGCCGCCGGGCCGCCCTGGACGGGCACTCCGCTGCCCGGGCGACGTCCCGGTGGGTCGGGCGCGTGCGCCGGGCGTGGCGCGAGGTCTCGGTCGAGCACGTCGACACCGAGGGCGTGGCCCAGGAGCCGCAGATCGGCGACGAGCTGACGGTGTGCGCCTACGTCTCCCTCGGCTCGCTGGACCCGGACGACGTGCGGGCGGAGGTGGGGTACGGCCGGGTCTCGGAGACGGACCACATCCACGAGCGCAAGTACGCGGGGCTGCGCCCCGTCGGCGACCTGGGCGGGGGCCGGCACAAGTTCCGCGGGACGATCACCGTGGACCGCTCGGGTCCGTTCGGCTACACCGTCCGGGTGCTCCCGGCCCACCCGGAGCTCGCCGACAAGGCCGAGCTCGGGCTGGTGACCAACGCCTGAACCCCGGCTGCCGGGAAACCCGGAGCACAGGAGGGCCCGCACCCGGCGACGGGCGCGGGCCCTCCCGCCGTGGGCGGCCGCGGCTCAGAGCACGCGGAAGAGGGTCACCGAGCAGGCGGGAACTCCCTGCGCCTGACCCGCGCGGTGCTGCGTCCCGTAGCGCCCGTGCAGGACCGAGGCCGTGCTGTGCACCAGGGAGTAGACCCCGTCCGCCTGTCCCAGGGGGTGCCCCTCCTGCTCCGGCCGCAGCAGGTCCTGCAGGTCCGGGAAGGTGATCGCCATGTCGGCGCTCGCGCCGTTGACCACCATGAGCCCCGCCACCCGGCCGCCGCGCGACCCGATGAGCACCTGGATGGTCCGGGCCCCCGGGGTCTGCCAGTCCGTGGCGGTCATGGCGGCTCCGTCCGGGCCGAACCAGTGCATCATCACCTCGTCCGGACGGGTCGGGAAGTGGGACGGCTGCCCGGCCAGGAACTCCCCGCGCACGGCCACCAGGGAGCGCGTCGCCGCGAGCATGGCCCGGTCCGCCGGGGTGTGCCGCCAGTCCACCCAGGACAGCTCGTTGTCCTGGCAGTAGGCGTTGTTGTTGCCCCGCTGGGAGCGGCCGAACTCGTCGCCCGCCGTGATCATGGGCACGCCCTGGGAGAAGAGCAGGGTGGCCATGACGTTGCGCGCCGTCTGCGCGCGGTCGGCCCGGATCCGGACGTCCCGCGCCGGGCCCTCCACCCCGTGGTTCCACGAGTGGTTGTCGTTGGTCCCGTCCCGGTTCTTCTCGAGGTTGTCCTGGTTGTGCTTGTTGTCGTAGGAGACGAGGTCCGCGAGGGTGAAGCCGTCGTGGGCGGTCACGAAGTTCAGGGACGCCAGCGCGCTGCGCCCGGACCCGGCGAACATGTCCGCCGAGCCCGCGAGCGCCCCCGCGAGCCGCGCGGCGTTGCCGCCGTCCCCGCCGAGGCTCATGCTGCGCGGGCCCGTGAGCCAGAAGTCGCGCACGGTGTCCCGGAAGCGGTCGTTCCAGTCGGCCCACCCCTCGGGGAAGTGACCGGTCTGCCACCCGCCCATGCCCACGTCCCAGGGCTCGGCGACGAGCTTCGTGCCGAACAGGGCGGGGTCCGCGCCGACGGCCACGAGGAACGGGTGGTTGCGGGTGAAGCGGTGGCGCTCGTCCCGCGCCAGCTCGGGAGCCAGGTCGAAGCGGAAGCCGTCCACGTGGCACTGCTCCACCCAGTAGCGCAGGGAGTCGAGCGCCATCTGCACGACCCGGGGGTTGCCGAAGTTCACGGAGTTGCCGCACCCGGTGACGTCCACGTAGCGGCCGTTGTCGCCGTGGCGGTAGTAGGCCTCGTCCCCGAGTCCCCGCCAGCAGTAGGCGGGTTCCTCCTGGCCGGCCTCGGCCGTGTGGTTGTAGACGACGTCGAGATAGACCTCGAGGCCCGCGCGGTGCAGGTCCCGCACCATGGCCTTGAACTCGTCGAGCACGCCCTGCGGCCCTCGGGCACGGGCGGCCTCGGTGGCGTAGCCGGCGTGCGGGGCGAAGAAGCCCAGCGTGTTGTACCCCCAGTAGTTGCTGAGCCCGAGTGCCGTGAGGTGGGGCTCGTCCAGGTGGGCGTGCACGGGCAGGAGCTCGACGGCC
The DNA here is from genome assembly GCF_044462225.1 of Kocuria kalidii. Lineage (NCBI taxonomy): Bacteria > Bacillati > Actinomycetota > Actinomycetes > Micrococcales > Micrococcaceae > Kocuria > Kocuria kalidii. The sequence goes on from NZ_JBISWJ010000026.1 coordinate 18,733, forward strand.
GTGACGCCCAGGGACGTGAGGTACTCGGTCATCACGGGGTGCGCGAGTCCCGCGTAGGTGCCCCGGAGGTGCTCCGGGACGTCCGGGTGCAGGGCGGTCAGACCCTTGACGTGCGCCTCGTAGACGACGGTGTCCCGCCACGGGGTCGCGGGTCTGCGGTCCTCGTCCCAGTCGAAGTCCTGCTGGACGACCACGGAGACGTACCGTCCGCCGTAGGCGTCGGGGCCGGGATCGGCGATCCCGGCCGGCGGGGCGACGCGCCGCAGCCCCTTGCCGTAGGGGTCGAGCAGGATCTGCTGGGCGGACGGGTCCGGCGCGCGGTCGCGGCCGTCCGCCGTCGGGTCGGCGGCGAGGAAGCCGTACTCCGTGCCGACGGGCAGGGCCGGCGTCTCGTCCCGGTGCCGCAGGTGGTCGAAGCCCGTCTCCGAGAACCGCTGCTGCTCGGCCGGCGGGATCGTCCCGTGGTGCACCCCGCCGGTGCGGCCCGTGAGCCGCCGCCGCTGCCAGCGCCCGCCGGGCAGCCGGAAGACGATGTCGAGGTCGGGGATCCCGGGCGCGTAGACGGCCACGTTGGCGCTGCCGTCCCGCTCGTGCGAGGGATGGACCCCCAGGGGGTAGGGGACGGAGAGGTACGGCCGACCGGTGTCCTGCCGCCGGGGCTCAGGAACCAGCACGACGTCGCGACACCTCGTACAGGGTGATGCCCACGGCCATCGAGGCGTTGAGCGACTCCATCGTCGAGTCGATGGGGATGGAGACGATCTGGTCGCAGTTCTCGGTGACCAGCCGGGACAGGCCCTTGCCCTCCGAGCCGACCACGACGACGAGGGGCTCGGTGGCCAGCTCGAGGCCGGGCAGCTCGACGTCGCCGCCGCCGTCGAGGCCGACCACGAAGTAGCCCATGGCCTTGAGCTCCTCGAGCGTGCGGTTGAGGTTGGCCGCCTTCGTCACGGGCACGCGGGCCGCGGCACCGGCGCTGGTCTTCCAGGCGGAGGCCGTGACGCCCACGGAGCGGCGTTCGGGCACGATCACGGCGCTGCCGGAGAACGCGGAGACGCTGCGGATGATGGCGCCGAGGTTGCGGGGGTCGGTGATCCCGTCGAGGGCGACCATGAGCGGGGGGCGGCGGACGTGCCGCTTCTCCCACTGGGTCATGAACTGCCGGGCGGCCTCGACGGCGTCCTGGTACTCGTAGGCCGGCACCTGCAGGGCCACGCCCTGGTGCACGGCGTCGCTGGTGAGCCGGTCGAGCTCGCCCTTCGAGGCCTCCAGGATCGTGATCCCCCGCTCGGCGCACAGCTGCAGGATCTCGCGCACGCGGTCGTCCACGTCGATCTTGCTGGCCGCGTACAGGGCCTTGGCGGGGACGTCCGCGCGCAGCGCCTCGACCACCGAGTTCCGCCCGGTGACGAGGTCCTCCTGGACCCTGCCGCGGGACCGGCTGGGGGTGCGGCCGCCCGGGCTCTGCCGGCGCTCCGCGGCCTTCTTCATCTTGTGCGCCTTGTGGTACGGACGGTCCTCGGCCTTGGGGGTGGGGCCGCGGCCCTCGAGGGCCTTGCGGCCGTGGCCGCCGGTGCCGACCAGCGGGCCCTTCTTGTTCTTGCGGATCGCGCCGGGGCGCTTGGGGGCTGGCATGGGTTCCTCTGTTCGGTCGGAGATGGTGGGGCGGCCTGGGGGTCAGGCCACGGACCAGGTGGATCCGTCGGCCGCGTCGCGGACCGCGACGCCGGCCGCGGCGAGCTCGTCGCGGATGGCGTCGGCCCGGGCCCAGTCCCTGGCGGCACGGGCCTGCTCGCGCTGCTCGAGCAGCGAGCGCACGAGGGTGTCGAGGGCGGCGTGCTCGGCCGCGTTCCCGGCGGCGTCACCGAGGTCCATGAGCCCGGTCAGGCCGAGGACGTCGGTCATGGCGCGCACCGCGCGGGCGGGGACGGCCGCGTCCTGCCCGTCCGCGAGCGCGGAGTTGCCGGCGCGGACGGTCTCGTGCAGGACGGCGAGGGCCTGGGGCACGTTGAGGTCGTCGTCCATGGCGGCGCCGAAGCCCGGCGGCACGTCCGCGGGGGTCCGCGCGAGGTCGGCGCCGGCGTCCCGCGCCGCGCGCAGGAAGGACTCCACCCGTTCCACCGCGGCCGTGGCCTCGGCGAGGGAGGTGGGCCGGTAGTCCAGCACGGACCGGTAGTGGGCCTGCCCGAGGTAGTAGCGCACCGCGAGCGGCCGCGCCTCGGCGAGCATGTCCGCCGGGGAGACCGTGTTGCCGATCGACTTGGACATCTTCTCGCCGGCGTAGGTGACCAGGCCGTTGTGCAGCCAGAGGGTCGCGAACCGCTGACCGGCGGCGGTCGACTGGGCGAGCTCGTTCTCGTGGTGCGGGAAGCGCAGGTCCAGGCCGCCGCCGTGGATGTCGAAGGCGTCGCCGAGGTACTTCGCGGCCATGGCGGAGCACTCGAGGTGCCAGCCGGGCCGGCCGGGCCCCCACGGCGAGTCCCACCGGGCGGTCTCGGGCTCGTCCGCCTTGTGGCCCTTCCACAGGGCGAAGTCGCGCGGGTCGCGCTTGCCGCGGGGGTCCGCGTCCGGGGCGTCCTGCATGTCCTCCACCGACTGGTGGGTGAGCTCGCCGTAGCGCTCCCAGGAGCGGACGTCGAAGTAGACGTCACCGGAGCCGTCCGGCGCCGGGTAGGCGTGCCCGGCGTCGACCAGGGTGCGGATCAGGGCGTGCATCTCCGGGACGTGGCCCGTGGCGCGCGGCTCGTAGCTGGGCCGGTCGATGCCGATGGCGTCGTAGGCGGCGTTGAACGCCTGCTCGAACCGGTAGGCGAGCGCCCACCACGGCTCGCGGGGGTGGTCGCCGTCGTAGTCGGGGGCGAAGGAGGCCGCGGCGTTGGCGAGGATCTTGTCGTCGATGTCGGTGACGTTGCGCACGGTGGTCACCCGGTGGCCGCGGTGCGCCAGCCACCGGGCGAGCTGGTCGAATACCAGGGCCGAGCGGACGTGCCCGATGTGCGGCATTCCCTGGACGGTGGCGCCGCAGTAGTACAGACGGGCCTCGCCGGGATGGACGGGCTCGAAGTCCCGCACGGTCGCGGTGGCGGTGTCGTAGAAGCGCAGAGTCACACGGCCCATCATAAGGGCGGGCCGTGGCGCGCCGGTCAGGCCCCGCCCGGCTCCGCGGCGACGACGAGGGCGGTGGCCACGGCCGCGAGGCCCTCCCCGCGGCCCGTGAGACCGAGCCCGTCCGAGGTGGTGGCGCTGACCGTGACGGGCGCGCCGGCCGCGGCGGTGAGCACGGCCTCGGCCTCGGCGCGGCGCGGCGCGAACCGCGGCCGGTTGCCGATCAGCTGGACCGCGACGTTGCCGATCTCGAAGCCGGCCTCCCGCACGATCCGGGCCGCCTCGGCGAGGATCCGGACCCCGGGGGCGCCCGCCAGCTCGGGGCGGTCCACGCCGAAGTTGGCGCCCAGGTCCCCCGTGCCCGAGGCCGAGAAGAGGGCGTCGGCCGCGGCGTGGGCGACGACGTCCCCGTCCGAGTGCCCCGCGAGCCCCCGCTCCCCCGGCCACTCGAGGCCGGCGACCCACAGCGGGGTGCCCTCGGGCCCGAAGGCGTGGACGTCCACGGCGATGCCGGTGCGGGGCAGGATCACGGGGTCAGCGCTCCTCGGGTGCGGGGTCGGTCGGCGTGCCGGCCGGAGCGGTCGCGGTGACGGGCACCGTTCCCGCCGTGCCGGGCGCCCGCCCGCGCAGCACGGCCTCGGCCAGCACCAGGTCGAGGGGGCGGGTGATCTTGAAGGCGTGCTCGTGGCCGGGCACGGTCAGCACCGTGGTCCCCGGTGCGTGCGCCTCCACGAGCGAGGCGTCGTCGGTCACGGTCCCGGGGTCCGTCCCGGCCTCGGCGGCGGCACGGTTCACGGTCCGCAGCAGGGCGAGGTCGAAGCCCTGCGGGGTCTGCACCGCCCGCAGCGCCGTGCGGTCCACGGTGCCGAGGGACCGGCCGGCGTCGTCGACCCGGCGCACGGTGTCCGCCACGGGCAGCACGGGGACCACTGCGCGCTCGCCGGCGCGCAGCCGGTCCGCGACGGCCCGGAAGACACCGGGCGGGGTGAGGCAGCGGGCGGCGTCGTGGACGAGCACCGCCGAACAGGCCGGGTCGGTCCGGTCGAGCTCGGTCAGTGCCGCCCGGACGGACTCGGCCCGGGAGGCGCCGCCGGTCACGGGCCGTGCGCCGTGGGCCCTGGCGGACGCGGACAGCTCGACGTCCCCGGCGGGGACGGTCACCAGCACGGGTCCGCCCAGTCCGGCGTCCCGGACGCCCCGCAGCGCGTGCTCCAGCAGGGACCTGCCCCGGAGGGGCACCAGGGCCTTGGGGATGCCGTGCCCGAGCCGCGTGCCGGAGCCCGCCGCCACGACGACGACGGCGAACCCGCCCTCCGGGGAGGG
>NZ_JBISWJ010000027.1:0-1281 GCF_044462225.1 Kocuria kalidii
GGGCGGGTTCGCCGTCGTGGACCGTGCTGCGTTCCCGGTCACGGGGAGGTCAGGACGCCAGGATGTCGTCGAGGCGCTTCTCGGCCTCTTCCTCGTCGATCTTCTTGGCGAGCGCGAGCTCGGACGTGAGGATCTGGCGGGCCTTCGTCAGCATCCGCTTCTCCCCCGCCGACAGCCCGCGGTCCCGGTCGCGGCGCCAGAGGTCGCGCACGACCTCGGCGACCTTGAGCACGTCGCCCGAGGCGAGCTTCTCGAGGTTGGCCTTGTAGCGCCGGGACCAGTTGCTGGCCTCCTCGGTGTCCTTCGCCTGGAGGACCGAGATGACCTTCTTGAGCCCGTCCTCGTCGACGACGTCGCGCACGCCCACCAGGTCGACGTTCTCCGCGGGTACCTCGATCACCAGATCCCCCTGGGTCACCTTGAGCTTGAGATACATCTTCTCTTCGCCCTTGACGGTGCGGGTCTTGATCTCCTCGATGGTCGCCGCGCCGTGGTGCGGGTAGACAACCGTCTCGCCAACCTCAAAAACCATATGGAAATACCCCTTTCAGAACTTCCATTCTAACACGGTGTAGGATTCGCCGATCCGGCCGGGACGCGGCTCCCCCGCCCCGGCGATGCGGACGATCCGTCGGCAAACGGATAAGCTGGACGGGACATCGTCCTGAGCTCCCGAGGAGTACGCGCCGTGAAGATTGCCGCCCCCAAGTTGCTGCAGCGCGCAGGCCTGAGCGCCGCCGCCGCGGCCGCCCTGCTGTCCACCGCCGGATGCGCCTACATCAACCCTCCGGCCACGACCATGATCTACTCCCCCGCGGACGGCATCGTGGAGCAGGTGGGCGACGTCAAGCTGACCAACGTGCTGATCGTGGCCACCTCCGCCGACTCGGAGGGCCGCGTGCTGGGCATGCTGGTGAACGAGAGCGACGAGGACGTCACGCTGACGATGGACGTCGACGGCGCCATCGCCGAGGTGCGGATCCCGGCCGACGCCTCCCTGGAGCTCGAGGAGGCCGACCCGGTCCTCGTGGATCCCGCCGGCGCCATGCCCGGGCTCATGGTCGAGACCGAGTTCAGCACCGGCGAGGACTCCCTCGTCGAGGAGGTGCCGGTCCTGGACCACACCTTCGAGCGCTACGCCGAGTTCGTCCCCGGCGGCGCACCGGACACCCCGGCGAACCCTTCCAACACGCCCGTGCCCCACGACGAGGCCGGGGGCGGCCACTGATCGGCACGCACGTCCGGACGAAGGGCCCGGAACCCCGCGGGGTTCCGGGCCCT
>NZ_JBISWJ010000028.1:0-101833 GCF_044462225.1 Kocuria kalidii
CCGCGGGCGGCGCCGCCCGCTCACCCCTCGAACTTGTAGCCCAGGCCCCGCACCGTCACGAGGTGCTGGGGCGCGGACGGGTCGGGCTCGATCTTGGCGCGCAGCCGCTTGACGTGGACGTCGAGGGTCTTGGTGTCCCCCACGTAGTCGGAGCCCCAGACCCGGTCGATGAGCTGCCCGCGGGTCAGCACGCGCCCGGAGTTGCGCAGCAGCATCTCCAGCAGCTCGAACTCCTTGAGCGGCATCGCCACCCGCTCGCCGTGCACGCTGACCACGTGGCGCTCGATGTCCATCCGCACGGGTCCCGCCTGCACGGTCGCCGAGACGAGCTCCTCGGGCTCCCCCTGCCGGCGCAGCACCGCGCGGATCCGCGCCACGAGCTCCCGGGACGAGTACGGCTTGGTGACGTAGTCGTCGGCGCCCAGCTCGAGCCCCACGACCTTGTCGATCTCGGCGTCCTTGGCGGTGAGCATGATGATCGGAACGGACGAGCGCTGCCGCACCTGCCGGCACACCTCGGTGCCGGACAGTCCGGGGAGCATGAGGTCCAGCAGCATCAGGTCGGCGCCGGAGCGGTCGAACTCCGCCACGGCGTCGACGCCGTTGTCGACGACCTCGACCTCGAACCCCTCCTTGCCGAGCAGGTAGGAGAGCGGGTCGCTGAGGGACTCCTCGTCCTCGACGATCAGGATGCGGGTCACTGTCGGTCCTCCGTGCTCCCGGCACGCGCCGCGGGGGCGACGGGCCGTGGGGTCGATGTCTCAGGGGTGGGGTGCGCCCGGTCCGGCGCCGGTCGGGCGGACGCACCGGGAGCCGTCTGCGCGGCCTCCCCGGGGTCGTCGGCGCCCTCGATCTGGGGGATGGTCAGGGTGAACGTGGACCCGCGGCCCGGCTGCGACCACACCGTGGCCTCGCCGCCGTGCTGGGACATGACGTGCTTGACGATGCTCAGGCCCAGTCCGGTCCCGCCCGTCCTGCGGGAGCGGGCCACGTCCACCCGGTAGAACCGCTCGAAGATCCGGTCCTGCTCGTCCTCGGGGATGCCCGGGCCCTGGTCGGTCACCGAGATCTGGGCCATCCCGTTCCGCTCCCGGACGCCGATGCCCACGCGGGTGCCCTCCGGGGAGTAGTGCACGGCGTTGTCGATGAGGTTGCGCACCGCCGTGACGAGCAGGTCGGGGTCGCCGAAGACGGGGCGGGTGACGCGCCCGCCCACCGCGAGCTCGATGCCCTTGGTCTCGGCCGGGAACCGGTTGCGGTCCACGGCGTCGGCGATCACCCGGCCGAGGTCCACGGGCCGGCCCTCGGTGACCACGTCCGCGCCCTGGAGCCGGGAGAGCTCGATGATGTCCTGGACGAGCGCGGTCAGCCGGGCGGACTCCTTGTGCAGGCGCTGGGCGAAGCGGCGCACGGCCTCCTCGTCCTCGGCGGCGTCCTCGATCGCCTCGGCCAGCAGCCCGATCGCCCCCACGGGGGTCTTCAGCTCGTGCGAGACGTTGGCGACGAAGTCGTTGCGGATCGACTGCGCCCGGACGATCTCCGTCTGGTCGTCCGCGAGCAGCAGGATGTACTCCCCCGCGATGGGCGCCACCCGGACGTCGAGCACCACCGCCCCCGTCTGGAACGGGCCGCGGGACAGCTCGACCCGCTGCTCCTCGATCACGCCGCTGCGCCGGGCCCGGCGGATCATCTCCAGCATCTGGTCGTGCACCACGGTGTGCCCGCGGACCAGGCCGAAGGCGTAGGCGGCCGGGGAGGCGCGCACGACCCCGTCGACCCCGTCCACCACCACGTAGGCGCGGCCGATCACCGCGAGCACGTCCGCGGTGCCCTCGGGCAGCGTGGGCTCCTGGACGTCGGCACGGGCCCGGCGCCCGCGTCCGCTCACCCGGAGGGCGATCAGACCGCTCACCCCGAGGGCGAAGCCGAGCAGACCCGCGACGACGGCGATGGCAGTTGGACTCACGGATCCAGCTTAGGCACTCGGTGGCGCGGGGGGCCCGCACCGGACGTCACGGGCTACGGGTTCAACGAACGTTCATCCTAAGATGAGCGGAAGTTCACCCCTGACTGTGACCGTGGCGGCAGGTGTGCTCGCACCCGGCCCCCTCGTCATCCGTCCCGCGCCGCGCCGCACGCCGGCCGCGGGCCCGGCGGACGTCGCCGCATCTCGAAAGGACGCATCCGTGCGCAAGGTTTTCCAGGCAGAACTCCACCAGGTCGGAGAGGAGCTCATCCAGATCGCCACCCTCGTGCGAGAGGCCCTCGCCCGCGCCAAGGACGCCCTCCTCGACGCGGACATCCAGCTCGCCGAGGAGGTCATCTCCAACGACGCCCGGATCGACTTCCTGCAGAACGACCTCGACGAGCGCTCGATCGACATCCTCGCGCTGCAGAGCCCCGTGGCCTCGGACCTGCGCATGATCGTGGGCGCCCTGCGGATGAGCGCGTCCCTGGAGCGCGCGGGCGACCTCGCCCGCCACCTGGCCCAGGCCGTGCGCCTGCGCTACCCGGAGCCCGTCATCCCCGAGCCCCTCGTGGACACGTTCACGCGGATGTTCGACCTCGACCTGCAGATCGTGGACCGCGTCATCCAGGTGCTCCAGACCCGGGACCTCTCCCTCGCCGACGACATCTACTCGCTCAAGGGCGAGGTCAACAAGCTGCACCAGTCCGTCTTCGACGCGCTCGCCGCGCCGTCGTGGGACTGCCCGGTGCCCACCGCCGTGGACATCACGCTCTGCTCCCGCTACCTCGAGCGCATCGGGGACCACGGCGTCTCGGTGACCCGCAAGGTCTCCTACCTGGTGACCGGCGACTGGGTCCCCGCGAGCTCGGACCGCCCGACCGGCCACGGGCACGTGGGCCGCGACGGGGGCGAGTGAGCCCGAGTCCGGGCGCAGGCCGAGCCCCGTCCGGGCACGGGAAGGGGCCGGGTCCACCGCTGCGGTGGACCCGGCCCCTGCTCGTTCTGCCCCGTTCCGAGGTGGTCTGCCGGGTCTACTTCTTGCCCTGGTTCGCGACCGCCTGGATCGAGCTCGCGGCGGCCTCGGGGTCGAGGTACTCGCCGCCGGCCACGACCGGGCGGAGGTCCTCGTCCAGCTCGTAGTAGAGCGGGATGCCCGTGGGGATGTTCAGGGCCGAGATGTCGTCGTCGGAGATGCCGTCGAGGTGCTTCACGAGCGCCCGCAGGGAGTTGCCGTGCGCGGCCACGATGACCGTCCGCCCGGCCTGCAGATCGGGGACGATCTCCTGCTCCCAGTAGGGCAGGAAGCGGTCGAGGACGTCCTTGAGGCACTCCGTGCGGGGAGGGTTCTCGACGTCGTCGTACCGGGGGTCGCCGGCCTGGGAGTACTGGTCGGAGTCGTCGAGCTCGGGCGGCGGGACGTCGTAGGAGCGGCGCCACGTCATGAACTGCTCGTCGCCGTACTCCTCGCGGACCTGGGTCTTGTCCTTGCCCTGCAGGTCACCGTAGTGGCGCTCGTTGAGCCGCCACGACCGCTTCACGGGGATCCAGTGCCGGTCCGCCCGGTCCAGCGCGAGGTGGGCGGTGGTGATCGCCCGGCGCAGCAGGGACGTGTGCAGGACGTCCGGGGCGATCCCCTTCTCGACGAGCAGCTCACCGCCGCGGACGGCTTCCTCGCGCCCCTTCTCGGTCAGGTCCACGTCCACCCACCCGGTGAACAGGTTCTTCTCGTTCCAGTCGGACTGTCCGTGCCGGAGCAGGACGAGCTTGTACGGTGCTGATTCGGTAGCCATGGCCCCATTCTTCCACCCGGGCGGGAGCGCGGGACAAGCGCGGGTCGCGGTCGGGTCCGTGTCGCCCGCTCAGCGACGGGGCCGCCGGCCGGGCCGGGCGCCGGTCACCAGTTGTTGGGGCCCTTGGACTCCAGGCCCACCGCCGGGCGGACGTCGGCGAGGTAGACGCCCACGGCCGTGCCCGCGATGAGCAGGATGAACAGGCTCGGCCGCAGCAGCAGCAGGGTGAGGATCGTGAACGCGAGGGAGCCCCCCGTGAGCGCCAGCCAGAAGCCCTTGGTGCGCTTGAAGGCGCGCTGGAACTGCACCGGCGCCTTGGTCAGGCAGTCCACGAAGGCCCACACGGCCAGGCCGGCGACGACCAGCGCGAGCGCGATGTCGATGAAACGCACGATATAGAAGACCCAGGGAATGTCCACGGGGCCCAGCCTACCGGTCGATCCCGGACAGGACGCGATCGAGGTCCTCCCAGAGGTCCTCGACGTTCTCGATGCCCACCGACAGGCGCAGCAGGGTCTCCGGGACGCTGCGCGGTTCCTCGTGGTGCCGGCGCCGCCGCTCGATCAGCGACTCCACCCCGCCGAGCGAGGTCGCGGGGGTCCACACCCGCACGCCGTCCACGGCGGCCTCGACGGCGGCGACGTCCCCCGCGGGGACGATCGCCACGACGGAGCCGAAGCCGTCCATCTGCGCCGCGGCGCGCTCGTGCCCGGGATCCCCGGGCAGGCCCGGGTAGCGGACCTCGAGCACGGCCGGGTGCTGACGGAGCCGGCGGGCGAGCTCCCCGGCGGTGGCCGCGGAGCGCTCGACCCGCAGCGCGAGGGTGCGCATCCCCCGCAGCGCGAGCCAGGCCTCGAACGGCCCCGGGATCGCGCCGTGCAGGGTGCGGTGCCCCTTCAGCCGGTCCCGCAGGGCGGGGTCGGAGGTGACGGCCGCCCCCAGGACGACGTCGGAGTGCCCCGCCAGGTACTTGGTCACGGAGTGCACCACGACGTCGGCGCCGTGCTCGAGCGGACGCTGCAGCAGCGGGGTGGCGAACGTGTTGTCCACGCACGTGAGCACGCCGCGCGCGCGGGCCGCGGCGAGCAGCGCCGGGAGGTCGGCGACCTCGAGCATGGGGTTGGTGGGGCTCTCGAGCCAGAGCATGTCGGCGGAGTCGAGGGCGGCCACGACCTCCTCGGTGTCCGCGACGTCCACGGTGCCGACCGTGAGCATTCCGCGCGACTCGAGGTCGGCGACCAGGGCCAGGGAGCCCTGGTAGCTGTGCCGGGGCATGACCAGGCGCCCGCCCACCGGGACGAGCGCGAGCACCGACGCGATCGCGGCCAGGCCCGACGCGTAGGCCAGCGCGGGCAGCTGCGCCTGCTCGAGCCGGGCCAGCACGTCCTCGAGGTCCTCCCACGTGGGATTGCTGTAGCGCCCGTAGGCCCGGTCCGCGGGGACGGACCCGCCGGAGCCGCGGTAGGTCGAGGTCAGGACGATGGACGGGCCGACCGGCGCGTCGTGCTCCGGCGCGGGCCGCCCGCCGGAGACCACCACCGTGTCCGGGCGGAGGGTGGCGGAGCCGTGGGCGGACGGGATCTCGGGGCGCGCAGTCATGGGCCCAGGGTAGCGGCCCGCGCCCTCCCCCTCCGCGCGGGGCCGGGGCACGCCGTCCGCGGGGGTGGCTAGGCTGGTGCCGTGACCTCCCGACCGGACCCCGCTCCGCCGACCGCCTCCGCCGCGGACACCTCCCCCGCGCCGTCCGGGCGCGGGTTCTTCGTCGTGTTCGAGGGCGGCGACGGCGCCGGGAAGTCCACCCAGGTCGGCCGCCTCGTGGACGCCCTGCGCGCCGAGGGGCACGACGCCCTGCGCACGCGGGAGCCCGGGGGGACCCCGCTGGGCGAGAAGGTGCGGGACCTCGTGCTGGACCCGGCGCACGGCCCGGTCGACCCCCGCACCGAGGCCCTGCTGTTCGCCGCGGCCCGCGCCGCCCACGTGGCCCAGCTCATCCGCCCCGCGCTGGCCGCCGGGCGGACCGTGGTCTGCGACCGGTTCGCCGACTCGTCCGCCGCCTACCAGGGCGCCGGGCGCGGCCTCGGGCTCGACCGCGTCGCGGAGCTCAACGCGTGGGCCACGGCCGGGCTCGTCCCCGACCTGACCGTCCTGCTGGACGTGCCGTCCGGAACGGGACGTGCGCGCCGGGAGGCCCGCGACGGCACCTCGGGCGACCGCCTGGAGACCGAGCCCGACGCGTTCCACGACGCGAACCGGAGGGCGTTCCTCGAGCTCGCGCACCGGGATCCGGGGCGCTACCTGGTGCTCGACGCCACCCGGCCGGCCGGCGAGATCGCCGCCGCCGTGCGCGCCCGCCTCACCGGGCTCCCCCGGTTCCCCGCCGCCGTGGAGGCCGGCGCGTGAGCGTGTGGGACCAGCTGCTGGGGCAGGACGCCGTGGTGGCCCAGCTGCGGCGCGCCGCCCAGGAGGAGCGGCCCACCCACGCGTGGCTGTTCACCGGTCCGCCCGGATCCGGGCGCTCCAACGCGGCGCTCGCGTTCGCCGCGGCCCTGCTGTGCGAGCAGGAGGACCCGGCCGACCGCGGGTGCGGGCAGTGCCACGCGTGCCGCACCGTGCTGGCCAGCTCGCACGCGGACCTCACCCACTTCGTCACGGAGAACCCGCAGATCACCATCGAGGAGGCCCGCGAGCTCGTCGTCCGCGCCCAGGACCGCCCGTCGGTGGGCCGCTGGCGCGTCATGGTGGTCGAGGACGCGGACCGCATGGTGGAGCGCACCTCGAACGTCATGCTCAAGGCGGTCGAGGAGCCCCCGCCCAACACGATCTGGCTGCTGTGCGCCCCGAGCCCCATGGACGTGCTCGTGACCATCCGCTCGCGCTGCCGTCCGGCCACCCTGAAGGTCCCCGCCGTGGCGGACGTGGCCGAGCTGCTGATCCGCCGCCACGGGGTGCCCCGCCGGCGCGCGGAGGAGAGCGCCCGGCTGGCGCAGTCGCACGTGGGGATCGCCAAGCGGCTCGCCCTCTACGACGACGCCCGGACCCGGCGGCAGGAGGTCGTCTCCATGCCCCTGAAGCTCTCCGGGGTCCCTGACGCCGTCCGTGCCGCGGACCGGCTGCACAAGATCGCCGTGGAGGAGTCCCAGGCGGACGCCGAGTCCCGCAACGAGTCGGAGCGGAAGCAGCTGCTCGTGGCCCTGGGCGCACCGGACTCCGGCCGCGTGCCACCGGCCATCCGCGGCGCCCTCAACCGGCTCGAGGCGGACCAGAAGCGCAGGTCCCGGCGGATCCAGACGGACACCCTCGACCGCTTCCTCATCGACCTCACCACGTTCTACCGCGACGTCCTGACCCTCCAGCTGCGCACGGGCTCCGCCCTGGTCAACGAGCACCTGGCCGAGCAGCTGCGGGACCACGCGTCCAACTCCACCCCCGAGCGCACCCTGCACCGTATCGACGTGATCAGCCGCACCCGGGACCGGATCCGCACCAACGTCAGCGCGCAGCTGGCGTTCGAGGCCATGGCCGTGTCCCTGCTCTGACCCCGCCCGAACTCCCACCCCCAAGGAGCCCCATGATCCGCCGCGCCGACCCCCCACGCCGCGCCTTCCTGCCCGCCACCGCCGCCCTGACCGCCGCCGGCCTGCTCCTGGGCGGCTGCTCCGCCCCCGGCGCGGGCGCCACGGGGGAACCGACCTCGGGGGGCGCGAGCGGCGCCGTCGTCGCGGGCAGTCCCGAGGAGCTGCAGCGCTTCTACACGCAGACCGTGACCTGGGGGGACTGCGAGTTCGAGGTGGAGACGGGAGGCGCGGAGGACGACCTCCAGTGCGCCGGCGTCGAGGTGCCCCTGGACTACGACGACCCGGCCGGCGGGTCGACCACCGTGGTGATGTCACGCCTGCCCGCCCGCGGGGACGCCCGCGGCAGCCTGCTCCTGAACCCCGGCGGCCCCGGGGCCTCCGGGGTGGACGCGATGCTCTACGCGCCGTACACGGTCACCCGTGACGTGCGCGAGGCCTACGACGTCGTGGGCTTCGATCCGCGGGGCGTGAGCCGCTCCGCGGGCATCGAGTGCCTCGACGACGCGGAGCTGGACGCCTGGCGCGCCGAGCCGATGGTCGACCCGCAGGAGCGGCCGGCCGAGCGGATCCGGGAGGAGTACGCACGGCTCGGCGCCGCGTGCGTGGAGGACGCCGGCGAGCTCGTGGCCGAGATGGACACCGCGAGCGCCGCCCGGGACATGGACGTGCTGCGGGCCGTCCTCGGCGACGAGCGGACGACCTACCTGGGCTTCTCCTACGGCACCCACCTGGGGGCGGTCTACGCCGATCTGTTCCCCGGGCGGGTCGGCCGGTTCGTGCTCGACGGCGGTGTGGACCCCACCCTGAGCGACATGGAGGCCACCGCCGACCAGGCCGAGGGCTTCGAGGACAACCTGCGGCACTGGGTGCGGCAGTGCCAGTCCGAGTTCCGGGACTGCGTGGTGGCCGGTCTCTCCGTGGACGAGGCGACGGCCCGGATCCAGGAGCTGATCGCCTCGGTCGAGGAGGAGCCCGTGACCGCCGCCGACGGCCGGCGGGTCACCGCCACCAACGTGGTCGAGGGCATCCTGGGGCCGCTCTACGCGACGACCACCTACGAGACGCTCAACGAGGCCCTGGGCGAGGCCTTCGACGGCGACTTCTCCCGCCTGCTCGCGCAGTCCGACGCCACCCACGGGCGCGATGCCGAGGGCCGGTACACGAACAACACCACCATGGCGTTCACCGCGGTCAACTGCCTCGACCGGCCCGACGGGACGGTCACGGCCGAGCAGATGGCACAGCACCAGGAGCGGCTCGAGCAGGTCTCGCCGACCTTCGGCCCGTACCTGGGCTACGGGGACGCCGCGTGCCAGGGATGGCCGGCGGCGCCGGCGGGCGACCTGGCGCCGCTCGACGCCGCGGGGGCCGACCCGGTCCTGGTCGTGGGCACGACCCACGACCCCGCGACCCCCTACCGCTGGTCCGAGGCGCTCGTGGCACAGCTCGACGACGCCCGGCTGCTGACCTACGACAGCTACGGCCACACCGCCTACACGGCGGGCAACAGCTGCGTGCAGGATGCCGTGGACGCGTACCTGCTCGAGGGCGAGCTCCCCGCGGAGGGCACGACCTGCTCCTGAACCGCGCGGGCCGGCCCCGCCCGCCGGCCGGCCCCGCACGGTCCCGGGGCGGGGCGGGTCACTGCGGGTCCAGCCCCTCCCGCTGGATCCAGCCGCCCGCGCGGAAGGCCAGCGCCAGCAGGCCGAGGAACACCCCCGCGACGAGCACGATCCCGTCGGTCTCACCGAAGGAGTAGTCGTTGACGAAGGGGGCCCGTCCGAGCTCGACGCCGAGGTCGGCGAGGATCCGCTCCTGGGCCGCGGCGAACAGGAGCGGCCCCAGCAGGGACAGTCCCACGAGGGCGGCCGAGCAGGCCGTCAGGCCCACGGTCAGGATCCGCCCGAACGGTCTGCGGATGTAGATGCGGTAGCACACGTACGCGAGGAACCCGCAGATGCCGGCCGCCACCGTGGAGCCGAGCGCGAGCGTCAGCGCGTAGAGGACCATGCTCGACGGGTGCGCTCCCGCCACGCCCAGGTGCACGTGGTCGTACCCCTGCGACGAGAGCCCCGGGCCCAGGTCCAGCACGTCGGGCGCGGTCACCGCCGCGGCCTCCAGCCACAGGTCGGCGGTCCCCTGGCGGGCCCGCACCACGGACTCGACCCCGGCCAGCAGGCAGACGAGCCCCAGGAGCCCGAAGGCGGTCATCGTGCCCAGCACGACCACCCGCTGGGAGGTCCGCCACGGCCGGGGCCGGACGCGGTGGGGAGACGGGGGCGCGCTGTCCATGGTGTCCTCCGCGGTGTGCTGGGGGCCGACGACGACGGCCGGGCATTCGCCGGCCGTCCTCCAGCATGCCAACAACCGGGGCCGCCGTCGTCCCGGCTGCCGGCACGGGTCACCGGCACGTGTTGCCGGCACGCGGTCCACCGGCGCCGGAGCGGGCCTCAGCCCCACCTCGGCACGGGCGCCCGGACGAGGCCGGGGAGGTCACGGACCGAGTCGACCACCACGTGGGCCCCGGCCGCACGCAGGGACGCGGCGTCGTGCGCGCCCGTGCGGACGCCGACCACGGCGGCGGACCCGGCGCGGAGCCCGGCCTGCACGTCCGCGGCGGTGTCCCCCACCACCATGACCCGGCGGACGTCGCCCAGGTCCAGGGCCAGCACGGCGGTGAGCACCATGTCCGGCCAGGGTCGTCCGCGCCCCGCGTCCGAGGGACACAGGCTGAGGTCGGCGAGACCCGTCCAGCCGAGCCGCTCGAGGAGCGTGTTGAGGCTGTGCCGGTCGTAGCCGGTGGCCAGGCAGACCCGCAGGCCGGCCTCGCGCAGCTCCGTGACCGCCTGCTCCGCGCCCTCCACCGGGTGGACGCCCTCGGTGGCCAGCAGCTCGTCGAGGTGCCGCCCGAAGTCCCGCACGGCCTGCCGCGCCCGCACGGGCTCCGTGGCGAACAGCTGCTCGAGCACCTCGGACCTCGACCGGCCCAGGGTGCCCCGGAGGTGGTGGAGCATCCGCCCGTACCGCTCCGACCCGGGGTCGACGCCGAGCCCGGTCACGGTGCGCTCGAAGGCCCGCTCCATGATCCCGTCGTCGTGGAACACGGTCCCGGACATGTCCAGGAAGGCCAGCTCGAGGTCCGGCGCGAGGCCGCCGTCGGGTGGTCGCACTGGGCCGCTCCTGTTCCGGGCGGGCCGCAGCGGACCGCCCCGTCGTCGTTGCGTCCAGGCTGCGCCCCCGGCGCCCGTGCCGGTAAGGCACCGCGGCCGACGATCCGGTGAACACGCGGGGGCGGCCGTGCCGCGCCCGGCCGCCCCCGATTGGGGGCGCCGTGGCGCTCTCTGCTACAGTTTCACCTGCACTGAGCCCGTCCCGGACGGTGACGTGCACGCCTCCTTAGCTCAGTCGGTAGAGCGTTTCACTCGTAATGAAAAGGTCGTCGGTTCGATTCCGACAGGAGGCTCCGGCAGCTCGGAGGCCCCGGACCCGCCAGGGTCCGGGGCCTCCGACGTCGCCGGCCCGGGAGCCTCAGCCGGAGCGGCGGACGCCCCCCTGCGCGGCCACCGCGACGGGCCTGTCCTGGCGGACCGGGAGGTCGAGGGTGAAGACGGTCCCCTCCCCCGGCGCGGTGTCGCAGCGGATGGTGCCGCCGTGGCGCTCGACGATCTCGCGCACCACCGCGAGGCCGAGGCCCAGCCCCGGGATCGCGCTCATCCGGGCGTTGCGGCTGCGGAAGAACCGGTCGAAGACGTCCGTGGCGTCCTCCGGGTGCATCCCCATGCCGCGGTCGGCCACCTGCACCTGCACGGTGGTCCCGGCCGGGGCCAGCCGGACCGTGACCGGTCCGCCGTCCGGGGAGTACTTGATGGCGTTCGAGAGCAGGTTGTCGAACACCTGGCCGAGACGCACCGGGTCGCAGTCCAGGACCAGGCGGGACGGGGCGTCGACCCGCAGGTCGACCCCGGCCTCCGCGGCGCGCAGCCCGGCCGCCGAGACGGACTGCTGCACCACCTGCACGAGGTCGGTCTCCACGGACTGCAGCTCCAGCACGGAGCCGGCGGTGCGGAGCAGGTCCTCCACCAGGACCAGCAGCTGGTCGGCGTTGCGCTCGATGACCTCGAGCCCGGAGCGGACGTGCCCCGGGAGCCGCTCGTCCATGGCCAGCAGCTCGGTGTAGCCGCGGATGGACGTCAGCGGCGTGCGCAGCTCGTGGGAGACACCGGCGAGGAAGTCGTCCTTGGCCTGCAGCGCGGTCACGAGCTCGGTCACGTCGTGGAACGACAGGACCGACCCCTCGGGGTGCCCGCGCTCGTCGCGGAGCACGCGGGCGGACACGGAGAGCACCCGCTGGGCGGGAGGATCCCCCGCCCAGATCAGGGTGTCGGAGAAGGACTCGCCGCGGATGGCACGGAGGGCGGGCCGCCGGTCCGGCGGCAGCGGCGTCCCGTCCGCGTCCGCGTAGACGCGCAGGTCCGCCTCGGCGCCGTCCCGCATCCCCTCCGGCAGCGACAGCTCGTGGATCCGGTGCTGGCGCCGGTTCATGAGGACGTCGTGACCGTGCTCGTCGATCGCGAGCACGCCCACGTCCACGGTGTCGAGCACGGTGTCCAGGAGCCGCTCCCGCCGGGCGGTCACGGCCAGCAGCCGGCGCAGCTCGGCGTCCTTGGCCGCCAGCTCGGCGTTCTGGCGCTCCATGCTGGTCGAGAGCACCTGGACGGTGAGCCCGATGCCCAGCAACATGAACGGGATCAGCAGGGGGGCCGCGAACAGCCCTGCGCTCAGCGGCCGGGGCGGGACGAGGAGCGGGACCCACACCATGGCGAGGGTCAGGGCGAACCCCAGTGGTGCGGACGCCCGGGGCAGCCGCCCGGAGCCGGTGAGCCAGACGACGGGGAAGGCCGCCATGATGCCCACCCCCGTCACGGTGCTCAGCGTGCCCTCCCGGAGCAGGGTGATGGGGACGAAGTCCAGGACCGGGATCACGAGCCACGCGCCGTAGGGCAGCCGGTCCCACGGCACCAGCACGCACAGGACCGTCAGCGCCACCGTGAGCGCCAGGCCCAACTGCACGCGCAGGTCGTCGCGCAGCGGCTCGTGCACGAACCAGATCCCGGCGACGAGGACGACGGTCGTCACGAAGAACGGCAGCTGGCTGAGGAGCACGCGCACGCGCATCGACAGCTCGTGGAAGCTGATCCGGTCGAGGGAGAGGACGGTGAGCAATCGGTCCACGGGAGATCTCTTCCGACAAGGTGCGCCATCCCCGGGGGGTCGGGATGACAATTGCAAAGAATAGCGGCTTAATGGGTCCATGACCCCTCCCCCCCAGGGTCGCCGTGCCATCGTGATCGAAGACCACGACGACATCCGCAACCTCCTCGCCCAGACCATCGGCATGCGCGGTTTCGCCGTGACGACCGCCGCGACCGGTCTCGAGGGCATCGAGGCCGTGCGCCGCGACGGTGCCGACCTCATCACCCTGGACCTCAACCTCCCGGACCTGGACGGCCTGGAGGTCTGCCGGCGGGTGCGCGAGTTCTCCGACGCCTACCTGCTCATGGTCACGGCCCGTCCGGGCGAGATCGACCGGCTGGAGGGCCTCGAGCTCGGGGCGGACGACTACATCAGCAAGCCGTTCAGCCCCCGCGAGCTGCAGGCCCGGATCGAGGCGATGTTCCGCCGGCCGCGCGCCCGGGCCGAGCAGGCCGACGCCGAGGAGCTGCGCCGCGCGGCCGAGGTCCAGCGCAGCCTGCTGCCCGCGGCCGCCCCCTTCGTGCCCGGCTACGACGTGGCCGGTGCGTGCCGGCCCTCGCGCAGCGTGGGCGGGGACTTCTTCGACTGGTACGCGGCCGGGGACGAGCTCCAGGTCTCCCTGGCGGACGCCATGGGCAAGGGCATGGGCGCCGCACTCATCGCCGCCACCGTCCGCGCGGTGCTGCGCTCGGCGGCCGGGGAGCCGGACATGGCGCGGGCCTTCCGCACCACCTGCCGGCACCTCGAGCACGACCTCGCCCACTCCGACTCCTTCGTCACGCTCTTCCACGCCCGCCTGGACACGGCCCGGGCGGTCGTGGACTACGTCGACGCGGGTCACGGACTCGGCCTGCACGTGCGTGCGGACGGGGTCGACCGGCTGCGGACGGGAGGTCCCCCAGTGGGAGCGGTGCCCGGGACCGAGTGGGAGCCCGGCCGGATCGCCCTCGCGCCCGGCGAGGCGCTCGTCGTCGTCAGCGACGGCCTCCTCGACGCGTACGAGGACGTCGAGGAGGCCGTGCGGGCCGTCGCGGACGTGGTCTCCCGGCACGAGGACGCCGAGAGCGCCTGCACCGCGGTCCTCGACCTGGCCAGCGGGCAGGCGCTGTCCGACGACGTCACCGCCGTGGTCGTCCGGCGCCGGCCCGAGCCGCGGGCCGCCCCGTGAACCGCTCCCTCGTCCGGCTGCTCGTCCTCCTGACGGTCCTGCTGGGCGTCAACTACCTCGCCTGGCGCTGGCTCGAGTCGCTGAACTGGTCCGCGTGGTGGATCGCCGTGCCCCTCGTGCTGGCCGAGACCTACAGCCTGGTCCACGTCGCCCTCTTCGGGCTCACCGTGTGGCGGCCGAGGCTCCGGGGCGAGGCCGGCGACCCGCCCGCCGGCGCCACGGTGGACGTCCTCGTCTCCACCTCCGACGAACCCCTCGACCAGGTGCTGCGCACGGCACTGGCGGCGCAGGCGATCCGGTACCCGCACCGCACCTGGATCCTCGACGACGGGGCCCGCCCCGAGCTGGGGGCGCTCGCCGCCGGGCACGGGCTGGGCTACCTGGCCCGCGGCGAGGACCGGACCGGCCGGCCGCAGCCCGCCGGAGCACGCGGCCTCGACCACGCCCTGACGGCGACCGAGGGCGAGTTCCTCCTGCTCCTCGACGCGGACCAGGTGCCCGACCCGGAGATCCTGGACCGCACCCTGGGCTGGTTCGGCGACCGCGAGGTGGCGCTCGTCCAGACGCCGCTGTGGTTCGCCGGCGTGCCCGACCACGACCCGCTCGGCAGCCAGGACCCCCTGTTCCACGGCCCGGTCCAGCAGGGCAAGGACGGCTGGGACGCCGCCCTCTTCTGCGGCACGAACGCGATCCTGCGCCGCGAGGCGCTCCTGCAGCTCGGGCGCTCCGGCCACCTCGAGGAGACCGAGCGCGACGTCAAGGCGTCCCTGGCCCGCACGCGGGCCGCCCTGCGGAGGGCACGCCGGTCCCCGGAGGCCGCGAACCCCGTCGTCTCGGGCATGCTCGACGACGTCGAGGCCGCCACCGAGCGGGCCCGCACCGAGCTGAGAGCCGGCGCCCCCCTCGCGGAGCTGACCCACCGGCTGCAGCGGGAGGTGGACGCGGCGGCGCGGCGGACCGTGACCCGGGACTTCTCGCAGATCGAGGCGGACCTCGCCTCGATCGCGGCCCTGGAGCTGCCCCCGGAGGACGGCATGGTGTGGCCGGACGAGCTCGCGGCCGCCGTGGACCGGATGTCCCGCCGCGACCTCTCCCCGCTGGCCGCCGTGGAGCCGGTCCGCCGGGTCCTCGAGGCCGTCTCCGCGGATCGGCCCGGGGAGGCCCGGCCGGTGGTGCCGCTCGCCACGATCCCGGTCGCCGAGGACATGGCCCTGACCACGCGCCTCCACGGCCTGGGCCGGCGCAGCGTCTACCACCACGAGATCCTGGTCCGCGGCGTGGCCCCCGAGGACCTCGGGACCGTGCTCGCCCGGCGCCGGCACCGGGCCCGGGCCACGGTGCAGGTCCTGCTCCGGGAGAACCCGCTGCTGCAGCGCCGGCTCGGGTGGGGTCAGCGGCTCATGCACTTCGCCACGATGTGGAGCTGTCTCGGCGGCTTCGCGGCCGTCGTCTACTTCGCCGCCCCGATCGTCTACCTGGTGCTCGGCGTCCTGCCGGTCACCAGCCTCGACGGCGACTTCTTCGCCCGGTTCGTCCCCTTCGTGGTGGTGCACCAGCTGCTGGTCCTCGTGGTGGCACGGGGCATCCCCACCTGGCGGACCCGGCAGTACCGCCTGGCCCTGTTCCCCGTCTGGATCGGGGCGTGCACCACGGCCGCGCGCACCGTCTGGTCCGGCCGGCCCCCCGGCCTCGCGGTCGAGCCCGGGGTGCGGCAGGACGCCGGCCCCGCCTGGCACCTCGTCCGCCCGCAGCTGGTGGTGATGGGCATGCTGGCCGCGGCCCTCGTGGTCGGGGCCCTCCGGCTGGCCGTGGGGCTCAACGAGCCGGTGGGGACCCTCGTCAACGTGGCCTGGGCCGCCTTCGACCTGGTGGTGCTGAGCGTGCTCGTCACCGCCGCAAGATACCCGGGTCCCGACCCGGAGAAGAGGAGTGCCGATGCAGTTCACGGTTGAGCAGAAGCCGAGGTTCGCCCACATCACGGGCACCGGACGGCTCAACATGGTGGGAGCGCCCGGCCTGCGGGAGATCGTGGCGAAGGTCGTGGAGGAGGGCAGCAGCCACGTGGTGGTCGACCTCGGCGGCACCGAGTTCATGGACTCCTCCGGCCTGGGGGCCCTCATCGGGTGCCTCAAACTGGCCCGTCAGGCCGGCGGCGACCTGCGCATCGCGAACGTCCGCCCCCAGGTGCGGATGGTCCTCGAGCTGACCAGCATGCACCGCGTCCTGACCCCGTACGACACCGCCGACGCGGCCTTCGCCGATGAGTGAGCCGATGAGTGAGCCGACGTCCCGCCGGTCCCGCCGCGGCCCGGCCACGGCCCGGACCGTGGACGCCCTGCACGAGGACCTGGACGCCCTGTGGGACGAGGCCGCGTTCGTGCCCGAGACGGACCGGATGGCCTTCACCCTCGCGGTCGTGGAGGCGGCCGGAAACGTGGTGGTGCACGCGGTCCCGGCGGCGGAGGAACCCATCGAGCTCGCGGTGGACCTGGCCGCGGGCGCGCACCGGCTGGAGGCGAGGATCTACGAGATCGGCGCCGCACCGGCCCAGGTGGACCTCGCCGGCTCCATGGCGCCGGAGCACCTCGAGTCCGGGCGCGGGCTCGCCCTGATCCAGGCCCTGGTGAGCCGGGTGGTGTTCGAGCGCCACGGCGACACGAACGTCTGGAAGCTCCGCCGGGAGTACGGGAGGACCGAGGAGCAGCGCCCTCCGCAGGACGTCGAGGAGCCCCGCGACCCCCCGGCCACCGGGGCGGACGTCCCCTGATTTGCGGATGTAAACTGTCGGTCGGGGTGCCTAGACTTCTGTCCAGGACAACACGTCAGGGGGCTCCCGTTGTCACCACTTGCGTCCCGTCGGGGACCGCTCCGGAGCCCCGCCGCCGGGGGAGAACGGCGGCGGGGCACAGGCGGAGCACACCGAGAGAAGTCGTCATGATCGCCGCGATCATTCCCGCGCACGACGAGGCCGGCCGGGTCGAGCACGCGGTCGCCTCCCTCCACCGCCAGACCCGCCCGCCGGAGCGCATCCTCGTGATGTCGGACGGGTCCACCGACGCCACCGTGGAGGTGGCCCTGGATGCCGGCGCCGAGGTCCTGCTGACCGTCGACAACCGGCACCACAAGGCCGGGGCGCTGAACCAGGCCCTGGGCACCGTCCGGATGGCGCCCGAGGACCTGGTCCTGGTCCTCGACCCGGACGTCCAGCTGCCCCCGGGCTTCCTGGCCCGCGCCCTGTCGGCGCTGCAGGACCGCAACGTGGGAGCCGTCTCCGCCCGGCCCACCGCCGTGGGCGGGGTCGCGGCCCTGGTCCGCTGGCAGGCGCTCGAGGACGTGCACCGCTCGTTCGGCCGCTACTGCGACGAAGGACCGGTGACCGGCCAGGTGCGCCTCGCCCTCGACCTCGAGGCCGTCGGCTGGCGCCTCAGCCCGCCGCTGGAGGCCGAGGAGGACGGGCCCGCCGCGGTCGACGCCGTCCGCCCGGAGCCGGCGGCCGTGTGATCCGCCGGCCGGGTCTCAGGAGCGGGCGGCGCGGCCCACGACCACGGCGGCCGCTCCGGCCAGGACCGTGGTGGTGAGGCACCCGATCGGGATGGGCAGGCAGCACCCGCCCACCGAGACGTTCGTGCCCCGGCGGGTCCGGGTCGAGTAGCCGGGAATGGGGAGCATCCGGAATCCCGAGCGCCGTCCTGCCCGGCCACCGCGGCGGCCGGACAGGTCGTAGCCGGGACCGAAGCGACCGGGCCCCCCGCGGCCGGGGCGTCCGAGGGGCGAGCGGGCCCAGGGGCCGTCGAACTGGTCGTCGGCCGCGCGGTAGTCGTATCCGGAAGCGTTCATGCCGCCCATCAAACCATCAGCAGGCTGTCGGGTCCACCCCCGTCCACGCTCAACCGCGCCGCAGCAGCTCCTCCGCACGCTCCACGTGCTCCCGCACCGCCTCGGCTCGGCGGACGACGGCGTCCAGGCGGTGGGCCGCGGTCTCGTCGTCGGCGCGCATGAACCGGGCCATGGTCAGGGCCTCCGCGGCCTGGGCCATCGCGTTGCCGGCCCGGGAGAGCTCGCGGTGGACGTCGTTGAGGTAGCCGCCCGCCGAGGCCGGGATGTCGTGGCTGCTGCTCGGTGCGGTGCGCTGCGCCGCGGTGCACACGGCCCGCACCTCCGGCAGCAGGTCGGCGAGCGCGTTGGCGGTGGGCACCACGGACTGCGCGAGCGCCTTGTCCGGCAGGCTCTCGAGGATCTGGTGGAAGCGGTCCAGACCCCGGCGGAACCGGTCGTGGGCACGGCGCCAGACGCCCTGCCCGAGCTCGGCCTCGTCACGGCGAGCGGCGCGGTAGTCGCGCAGGAATGCCACGGGCGGTCCTTTCGAGAGGAGACGCTCCATCCTACGGCGAGCGGCCCGGCCCCCCGTGCGCAGGGGCACCGGGCGCACCCGGCACGGCGCGGCCCCGGAGCACCCGCTCCGGGGCCCTGCCGTGCCGGTGCGCTCACGGGACGAGCAGGACCTTGCCGATGTGCGAGCCGGAGTCGAAGTACTCGTGGGCCTGCGCGACCTCCTCGAGGGGGAAGGTGCGGTCGACGATCGATCGGACGGCCCCGGACTCGACGTGCGGCCACACGTGCTCCTGCACGGCCTGCATGATGCGGGTCTTCTCCGCGACGGGACGCGGTCGCAGCGTGGTGCCGATCACGGCGGCCCGCTTGGCCATGAGCCTGCCGAGGTCCAGCTCCCCCGTCCGCCCGCCCTGGGTGGCGATGACCGCGATGCGCCCGCTCGTGGCCAGCGCGTCCAGGTTGCGGCCGAGGTAGGGCCCGCCCACGACGTCGAGGACGATGTCGGCGCCGCGCCCGTCCGTGAGCTCCCGCACGCGCTGGACGAAGTCCTCCTGCCGGTAGTCGACGGTCTCCGCGCCGAGCTCCCGCGCGGCGGCGGCCTTCGCCGGGCTGCCGACGGTGGTGAGCACCCGCAGGCCGAGCGCCCGGCACATCTGGATGGCGTTGCTGCCGATCCCGCCCGTGCCGCCGTGCACCAGGACGGTCTCGCCCTCGCGGGCGGCGGCGGCCATGAAGACGTTGGAGAACACCGTGGCGCACACCTCCGGCAGCCCCGCGGCGGCCACGAGGTCCACGCCGGCGGGGGCGGGCAGGACCTGGCCGGCCGGCACCACGACCTCCTCGGCGTAGCCGCCGGAGTCCAGGAGGGCGACGACGTCGTCCCCGACCGTGAGCCCGGAGTCCGCGGGCACCGCGGCGCCGAGCTCCAGCACCGTGCCCGAGACCTCGAGGCCGAAGATCGTGGACGCCCCCGGAGGGACCGGGTACCTGCCCTCGCGCTGCATGACGTCGGCCCGGTTGACGCCCGCGGCACGGACCCGGATCCGCACGCCCTCGGGCGTGAGCCCGGGAGCGGGCACGTCGACGACGGCGAGCACCTCGGGTCCGCCGGGGGTGGTCTCGGGCACTGCGCGCATGGTGGGGCCTTCCGATCGGGGACGATGTGCGCTCCCATTGTGTCGCGGGGCGCGGACCGGGTCACCCGGCGTCGGCCCGCGGCGGACCGCCGGGCGCCGCGCCCTGCTCAGCGGATCGAGGCGTAGGCGTCCAGGGCCCGCCCGCGGCTCGTCGGCAGGTCCACGACCGGCTCGGGGTAGCCCACCGACGGGCCGAGCAGGCCGGGTTCGTGCGGGTCCACCCCGTCGTCGCCGGCCAGCTCCGGGATCCAGCGCCGGATGTAGCGGGCGTCGGGGTCGAACTTCCGCCCCTGGGTCAGCGGGTTGAAGATCCGGAAGAACGGGCTCGCGTCCGCGCCGGAGCCGGCCACCCACTGCCAGTTCCCCGCGCCGCACGCCGGGTCGGCGTCCACGAGCACGTCCCAGAACCACTGCTCCCCGGCCCGCCAGTCGACCAGGAGGTTCTTGGTCAGCAGGGAGCCGGCGACCATCCGGACCCGGTTGTGCATCCACCCCGTGGCCCGCAGCTGTCGCATGCCGGCGTCCACGAGCGGGAAGCCGGTGCGGCCCTCCTGCCAGGCCAGGAGGTCACCGGCGGCCTCGTCCGGGCCCCGCCACGGGAACGCGTCGAAGGCGGGGCGGACGTGGCGAAGGTGCAGGTCCGGCAGCTGGTGGAGCAGGTGCCAGTTGAACTCCCGCCACCCCAGCTCGGCCAGGAACTTCTCCAGCCCCGGGCTGCTCCCCTGCTCGGACCGGTGCCGGACGGCCGCGTCCCACACCGCGAACGGGCTGATCTCGCCCCACCGCAGGTGCGGGGAGAGCCGGCTCGTGCTGTCCCGGTCGGGCCGGTCGTGGCCCTCGTCGTAGTCCTCGACGCGGTCGAGGAAGTCGTCGAGCCGCTCCCACGCGGCCGCCTCCCCGGGGGTCCACGTCGCATCCAGACCGGCGGCGGTCCCCGCCGGCGGCAACAGGGTCCAGTCGTCCTCGTCCTCGGTGCCGGCGGCCGCCGCGACCTCTGCTGCCGCCCCCCGGCCGGTGTCCGGGACGGGCAGCGGCTGGCGGATCTCCAGTGCCCGGAGCGCCTTCCAGAACGGGGTGAACACCTTGTACGGGCCGCCCGCCCCCGTGCGCAGGGCCCACGGCTCGTGCAGCAGGGCGGCCTGGAACGAGTGCGCCTCCACCCCGTGCTCGGCGCACCACTGCTTCACCCCGGCGTCCACGGCGAGCTCGGGCCCGCCGTAGCGGCGGTTCCACGTGATCCCGCCCGCGCCCGTGCGCCCGAGGACCTCGGGCAGCACGTCCTCCGCGGCGCCGCGGCGCAGCACGAGGGGGATCCCCAGCTCGCCGAGCGTGTCCCGCAGGGACCGCAGCGACCCGTGCAGCCACCACTTCGTGGCCGTCCCGAGGGGCCGGACCCCCTCGGACTCCTGGTCCAGGACGTAGAGGGCCAGCACCGCACCCCGCCGGCACGCGGCCTCGAGGGCGGGGTGGTCCGTGACGCGCAGGTCGTCGCGGAACCACACGATCGTCGTCGTCCCGCGGGCGGGATCCTCCGGTGCGCTCACGACCCCACCCTAGCCGGGGCTTTGGCGGGGCTCCCGGCGCCGTGGAAGAATGGACGCGCGCTCGTCCGGCCGTGCCGCGGTCCGGGACGAGCACCGGGAAGGTTGTCCGAGCGGCCGAAGGAGCCGGTCTTGAAAACCGGTGTGCGGTGACCCCGTGCCAAGGGTTCGAATCCCTTACCTTCCGCGCTCACGAGGCCCCCGCCGGTCCGCCCGGCGGGGGCCTGCCCGTGTCCCCGGTGCGGACGCCGGGACGGCTGGGCGGGCCGGAGGACGCCGGGCCGGGGCTCAGGAGGCGGCGGGGCGGGGACGCGGTTCCAGCACCGCCTCGGCGATCCGGTCCGCGTCCGCCAGGGTCCGGGCGCCCAGCTCCGCGGAGGAGCCCGCCTCCGCGGCGATCGCCACGCCCCACTGGACGGCCGAGAGCTGCAGGCCCAGCACGTGCACGCCGGGCTCCACGCCGCCGTCGACGCGCACGGCCCGGTACGGTGGCCGGCTCACGTCGAGGCCGCCGCCGGGCACGGTCGCCACACCGTCACGGGTCTGCATCGCCCGGACCCGCACGAGGCCCTCCCGGTGCATCGCGGACAGGAGCGGGGAGATGTTGCGCCGGACGTCGTTGGGCGGGGACATGGCCTCCACGAGGTGCTCGGCGCGGAAGGGCTCGTCCTTGACCCAGGGGGAGCTCGCCACGAACCGGCCCTCCTCCTCGTCCACGAGGAACTGCGGGTCCGGGCCCAGGAAGCGCACGACGCCCGCGCGCGCCAGGGCCGCGAGCTGCTGGTTCCGCAGCACGGGCGGGCCCGAGGCGAGCCCCTCCACGAAGGGCTCGAACGTGCGCCGCAGCTCGTCGGTCCAGGAGGCGTCGCTGATCCCGACGTCCACGAGCACGGCCTTGAGTACGGTGCGTGCGGCGTTGAGCGAGGCGATCGCCATCTGCAGCGGGTCGCCCTCGCCGGCCAGCGCGCCGTG
This sequence comes from Kocuria kalidii, assembly GCF_044462225.1. NCBI lineage: Bacteria > Bacillati > Actinomycetota > Actinomycetes > Micrococcales > Micrococcaceae > Kocuria > Kocuria kalidii. The sequence goes on from NZ_JBISWJ010000028.1 coordinate 21,737, forward strand.
CACGTCCCGGTCCAGGTGGTGCACCACCGCCGCCGCGTACTCGTCGTGCGAGGCGAAGCTGAGCCCCTCGAACGGTCGGGCGAGCCGGATGGAGTTGAGCTGCCGGCCCGGGACCACCGCGGACGCGATGAGGCGTTCGGCCCGGGAGGTCCACGGCCCCTCGGGGTGGTCGTCCCCGGAGCTCAGCACGGCGTCGAAGCGGTCCAGGAACTCCCGGGGGTCGGTCTCGAAGGCGTCCGGGGCGGTCCGGGCCAGGACGGTGTAGTAGTTCCACTGGGCGTCCTTGCGGATCAGCGGATAGAGGTCCGTCCCGAAGGACAGCGGCCCCTCCGACCTCGCCGCGAGCGCGCGCACGGCGTCGAGCGTGAAAAAGCGGGTGACGAGGGAGGACGCGTAGTAGCCCTCGAGCACCGCCTTGGAGCGGTACGGGGCGCCGCGGCGGGAGCCCGCGACGATGACGGGCTCCCGCCCGGAGGGGTGGTAGACGAAGCGCTCCCCCTCCTGCGTGTAGATCCCGCCGCGGCCCTCGGTGACCTGGGCGAGGACGTCGCAGAAGTTCAGGCCCATGCCGCGCACCAGCACGGTGCGCCCGGCGGGCAGGTCCTCCCAGCGGACGTCGGCGGGCACGGCGGGCGGCCAGTAGGTCAGCCCGAACTCGGCGGCGCCGTCCACGAGCTCCCGCTGGTCGGGGCGCAGGTCGGCGTCGAGGTGGCCGAGGGCGAGCACCACGGCGTCGGCGGGAAGGTTCTGCCCGCCGCTGATCTCCACGTCGTAGCGGTGCCGGGCGTGCTCGCGCACGTGCACGCCCACGGCCTCGGCCCGGTGCACGGCCAGCTGCACGGAGTCCGGGAGGGCGTCCCGCAGCGTGCGGAAGACCCAGTCGAGGTAGACGCCGTACATCCGCCGGGAGGGATAGGACGCGGGGGTCATCCGGGTCAGGTGGGCGGCGTCGTCGGGATCCAGGGCGATCGACCCCGCCACGGCGGCGAGCCGCCAGTGCTCGAAGCTCATGTTCCGCAGCGGCCCGAGGGGGTCCACGGGCAGCACGCCGTCGTCGGCGACCACCGTGGGGAACAGCGAGGGCGTGTTCATGAGGTACAGCGGGGACTGGTTCGTCCGCCACACGTGCCCGGGCCCGGGCGGAAAGGGGTCGACGACGTCGATGCGCACCCGGGTGCCCGAGACCGCCGCGCGGGCCGCGAGCCGCTCCAGCACCGACAGCCCGCGCGGACCCGCCCCGACCACCACGACCCGCCGTTCGGTTCCTGTCCTGCCCGCTGCGCTCATGCCCAACAGGGTATCGACCCGTGCGCCGGGGCACGGGGCTGCGCCTACGATGGCGGTCATGACCGAGACCACGCAGACCTCCGCCGGACCGACCGCCGAGGAGCCGCACGACGAGCACCTGTGGCTCGAGGAGATCACGGGCGCCGCCCCGCTGGAGTGGGTGGCCCGGCAGAACGCTCGCACCCTGGGGGAGCTCGAGAGCCCCCGGCTGCGCCGGCTCGAGGCCGACGTGCTCGCGGTGCTGGACTCGACGGACCGGATCCCCATGGTCTCCAAGCACGGGCCGCACTACTACAACTTCTGGCGCGACGCCGCGCACCCGCGCGGCGTCTTCCGCCGCACCACGTGGGAGTCCTGGCTGAGCGACGACCCGCAGTGGGAGGTCCTGCTCGACGTCGACGCGCTGGCCGCCGAGGAGGGCGTGGAGTGGGTCTGGGGCGGCGCCCGGCTGCTGCGCCCGCAGTACAGCGGCGGGCGGCACCGACGGGCGCTGTTCAGCCTCTCCCCCGACGGCGGCGACGCGAAGCGGGTGCGCGAGTTCGACCTCGACGAGCGGCGGTTCGTGCCCGGCGGCTTCGACCTCCCCACGGCCAAGTCGACCGTGACGTGGCTGGACGCCGACACCCTGCACGTGGGCACCGACTTCGGCCCCGGCACGATGACCACCTCGTCCTATCCCCGCACGGTCCGCGTCCTGCGCCGCGGGCAGGAGCTCTCCGGGGCCCGGCAGGTCTTCGAGGTGGACGAGGACCACGTGCAGGCCGTGCTCGTGCGCGACCACACGCCGGGGTTCGTCCGCGACGTCGCCGTGGACGTGGTGGACTTCTTCGCCTCCCGCACCTACCTGGTGCGGGAGGACGGGCTCGTGCACGTCGACGTCCCGGACTCGGTGACGGTCGACCTGCACCGGCAGTGGCTGCTGCTGCGCCCGCAGGAGGAGCTGGAGCTGGACGGGACCGTCCACCCCGCGGGCTCCCTGCTGGCCGCGGAGCTCGAGGCGTTCCTGGCCGGGGACCGGTCCGTGGCCGCGGTGTTCGTCCCGGACGCGCACACCTCCCTGCAGTCCTGGTCCTGGACGGCCGACCGGCTGATCCTCAACCTGCTGCGGGACGTCTCCTCGCTCGTGCGGGTGGCGGAGCCGGGCCCGTGGACCTCGTCCGCGCTCCCCGGCGCGCCGGCGCTGCACAGCGTGGACGCCTACGCCGTCGACGACGAGGACCCGGAGGCGGGCAACGACTACTGGCTCGTGGCCACCGGCTTCCTCACCCCCACCACCGTGTCCCGCGGCACCGTCCCGGTCGACGGCGGGACGGCGGCCCCGCCGTCCGTGGCACGGACGGCGCCGGCGTTCTTCGACGCCGCGGGAATCACCGTCGAGCAGCACTTCGCGGTCTCGGCGGACGGCACCCGGGTCCCCTACTTCCAGGTGGGCCCGGCAGACCTCGTGGCGGACGGCGAGAACCCGACCCTGCTCTCCGGCTACGGGGGCTTCGAGGTCTCCCGGACCCCCGCCTACTCCGGTGCCCTCGGCCGGTCCTGGCTGACCCGCACCGACAACGCCGGGCGGTCCGGGGTCTACGTCCTGGCCAACATCCGCGGCGGCGGGGAGTACGGTCCGGCGTGGCACCGAGCGGCGCTGCAGGGGAACCGGCACCGGGCGTACGAGGACTTCGCGGCCGTCGCCGCGGACCTGCAGGCCCGCGGGGTGTGCTCCCGGGGAACGCTCGCGTGCTCGGGCGGCTCCAACGGCGGGCTGCTCGTGGGCAACATGCTCACCCGGTACCCGGAGCTGTTCGGCGCCGTCTCGTGCGGTGTGCCGCTGCTGGACATGCGCCGGTACACGAAGCTGTCCGCCGGCTCCTCCTGGATCGCGGAGTACGGAGACCCGGACGACCCCGAGCAGTGGGAGTCCGTGCGCACGTTCTCGCCGTACCACCTGCTGCGCGAGGGGCAGGACTACCCTCCGGTCCTGTTCTGGACCGCCACGAGCGACGACCGCGTGGGTCCCGTCCAGGCGCGCAAGGCGGCGGCGCGGATGCTGGGCATGGGCTACGAGGACGTGTGGTTCTACGAGGCGACCGAGGGCGGGCACGCCGGCGCGGGCGACAACAAGCAGGCGGCGCGGCTGCACGCGCTCTCCCACGAGTTCCTCTGGAGGGCGCTGCACCGGGGCTGAGCCCCGGCGCGGTTCAGCGCTTCTCGCGCTCGGGCACGACCCAGCCCATCACGAGGGAGACCACCCCGATGATCAGGGTGGCGAGCACCGCCGTCCAGAGGAACGAGTCGATCTCGAGCCGCAGGGGCGTGAAGGAGCTCAGCCACGAGGTCAGCCACAGCATCGCCGCGTTGACGACGATCGCGAACAGCCCGAGGGTCAGGCAGGTGATCGGCAGGGACAGGAGCGACAGGACGGGCCGCACGACCGCGTTCACCACGCCGAAGACCAGGCCGACGAACAGGTACGCGAGGACCGCCGCCGCGGTCGGGCCCCCCACGGCGGAGACGACGGACGCGTCCGCCGCGATGCCCATCCCGGGCAGGATCCAGGCGGCCACCCAGATGGCGAGCGCGTTGACGAGGACACGGAGCAGGAACGACATGCTCCCATCCTGTCAGGCTCGGCGGGTCCCGGTCAGGAGCGCCGGCGGCGGGTGCCGGGCCGCGCGGCCACGGACCGGTACAGCCGGTCGAGGTCCGCCGCGACCCGCTCGGCCCCGTACGTGCACCGGACCTCCCGCGCCATCTCCTGCGGCGTCAGCAGGCCGTGCCCGCGCGCGACGTCGAGCACGGCGCGGCCGAAGGCCTCCGGGGTGCGCTCGGCCACGAGCCGGCCGTTGCCCGGGTGGACGAAGTCCCGCTGCCCGCCCACGGCACCCATGACCACGGGCCGGCCCGCGGCGAGCGCCTCGGCGGCGGCCACGCAGAACGTCTCCGAGCGGCTCGGGAGCAGGAACGCGTCGGCGGCGGCCAGCCGCCGCCGGACCTCCTCGGCGCACACGCTCCCCAGAAGGTCCACCCGGTCCGTCAGGCCCAGCTCGCGCACCCGGGCCCGGACCTCCCCCTCGAGCTCACCGGCACCGCACCAGGTGAGCCGGACGTCGTGCCCGGCCGCGCACAGCCAGGCCACCGTGTCGACCGCCAGGAGGGGGTCCTTGAGCTCGCGCAGCGCGCCGACGGAGACGAGCTCGAGGGTCCGCCCGCGCGGAGGCTCCGTGACCCGCTCGGCGTGCTCGACCACGTTGCCGATCCGCTCCACCCGGGAGGCCGGGGCGAACCGCCGCAGCACCTCGCACATGACGGAGCTGACGCCGGTGGTCCGGTCGGGCAGGCGCAGGATCCGGCGGCTCCAGGCCAGGCGCCGCCACACCGGCCCGTTCTGCTCGGGGGTGAGCACCCCGTTCCAGTGCTCCGTGTGCACCCAGGGGCGCCGGAGCCCGAAGGGGATGCCGGCCAGGGCGGCGGAGAAGGCCATGGTGTGCACCACGTCGGCGCCGGGCAGGAACCGGCCGATCCGGCGGTGGGCCCGCAGCACCGTCGCCGGGCGCAGGGGGTGCAGCGGGAGGCGGACCACGGGGACCCCCTCCCAGGACTCCTGGACGCAGGGCCCGGTGCGCAGCAGCCGCAGGTGCAGCACACGGACGTCGTGGTGGCGGGCGATCGCCCGCACGTGCCGGGCGACGAACGGCGTCTCCCCGGGCCGCTCCGCGGACGGGTACCACGTGGTGAGGACGAGTACGCGCACGCCGATCAGCCCCGTCCCCGGCGCCCGAGCGCGGGGAGCTCCCACTGCCGCCCCAGCTCGAGGTCGAACTCCGGGGGGTCGAACGGCGGCAGCCCGCCTCCGGGGGTGGGGGTCAGCTCGCCGAACCAGACGGTCCCGTCGGCGTCGTAGAGGTCCACCCGGATGAAGTCGTAGGCCGCTCCGATCCGCTCGGCGAGTTCCACCATCCGCCCCAGCGTGGGCGGCGGCGGGACCGCGGCCGCCAGGTCCATGCCCGTGAGCCGGACGTCGAGCGGCGCCCAGTCCCGGGTGTAGAAGCGTCGCTGCACCTTCGCGACGCGCGGGGTGTCGACCTGCACCACGTGCACCCGGCCGCCGAAGACGAAGAAGCGGTAGTCGTCCGGTGAGGCGCCGTCCCGGGTCGGGATGCGCTGCTCGAGGAGGAAGCCCGGCCGGGATCGGCTGTAGTGCCACTCCCCGTAGATCCTGTGGGCGTCGTCGGCCCGCCAGCGCCCCACCTCGTCCAGGTCGGTCCCGCTGCCGCGCAGGCTCCCGGACCCGAAGAGCGCGTACCCGGAACCGGTCACGGGCTTGAGCACCCACTCGCACCCCCAGTCGTGGTCCTGGACGGCGCGCAGGTCCTCCCCGTGCCACAGCGTGCGGGGGATCCCGAGGTCGAGTCCCAGCCCGGCCACGTACTCCTTCATGGCGATCTTGTCCCCGCCCACCGCGATGATGTCCCGCCGGTCGTGCAGGATCCGCCACTGGACCTTCTCCGAGAACGTCCGCGGCCGCCGGGGGAAGAAGCGGTGGTGGCGGTAGAGGAAGAACGCCTGCCGGCGCACCGGCAGCGGGATCAGGCTGACGGCGTTCCGGGCCAGCCCGGGCAGCGGCCCGTCCCGGACGATCCACGGGTTCCTGGTGAAATCCGGCACTTTCTTCGCAGCCACGGGGACGGTCTCTGCTTCCTGGCGGGGGGACGGTCCGGTCCAGGCTACCCGCATCCGGCGGCCGGCGGGCCGGTGGCGACGCCGGATCCCCTCCTGCGGCAGGTTCCGCGGATCCGGCGGGGGCTCCTGCGGGTCCGGCGGGACCGGGGGCGCGAACGACGATGCGGGACCCCGGCGCACCGGGGTCCCGCATCCTGAGGAACGCGGAGACGGGGGGATTTGAACCCCCGGTCGGGTTTAACCCCGACCCTTCATTAGCAGTGAAGTCCATTCGGCCGCTCTGGCACGTCTCCTCGGCCGCCCGGCACCGTTCCCGGTTCCGGACAACACAGGCCAGCTTAACGGCAGGACGCGCGGCGGGTCAAAGCCGACGGCGGCGCGGGGCCACTCCCCCGGCGGATCCTGCACCCCCGCCGCGGGCGCCACCCGTTTGGGCCAGGCTCCGGCACCGGCAATAATGGGCGAGGCCCCGCCCCGGAACTCCAGAATCGAGCACCCATGCCATCCGCCCCGCGCATCGTGGCCGTCGTGCCGTGCCACAACGAGGAGGCGGCGATCGCCAAGGTGGTCACCGACCTGCGCACCACCGTGCCGGGCATCGAGGTGTTCGTCTACGACAACTGCTCGACCGACGACACCGCCGGGGTCGCCGCCCGCGCCGGGGCCCACGTGCGGCGCGAGGAGGAGAAGGGCAAGGGCAACGTGGTGCGGCGGGCCTTCGCGGACCTGGATGCCGACGTCTACCTCCTCATCGACGGCGACGACACCTACGACGTCGCCGACGCCCCCGCCATGATCGAGACCCTGCTGTCCGGGCCCTACGACCACGTGCTGGGCGTCCGCCGGCAGGCCTCCGACACCGCGTACCGCTCCGGCCACGAGTCCGGCAACAGGTTCTTCAACTCCCTGGTCAGCTTCGCCTTCCGCCGCCAGGTCAACGACATGCTCAGCGGCTACCGGGTCTTCTCCCGCCGCTTCGTCAAGTCCTTCCCGGCGCTCTCCCGCGAGTTCGAGATCGAGACGGAGCTGACCGTCCACGCCGTCAACGCCCGTGTGCCGCAGACCGAGCTGGAGGTCGGGTTCCGCGACCGTGCGGCGGGCACCGAGAGCAAGCTGCGGACCTACCACGACGGCTTCCGGATCCTCGGCATCTTCGGTCAGCTGCTCTTCCACGAGCGCCCCTTCCTGGTCACGGGACTGCTCTCCGGGCTGTTCTTCCTGCTGGGCCTGGGCTTCGGCCTGCCCGTGGTCGTCGAGTTCGCGGGCACCGGGCTCGTCCCCCGCTTCCCGACCGCGTTCCTCGCCGCGGCCCTCGTGCTGCTCGCGGGCGTGTTCCTGCTGATGGGTGTCCTGCTGCAGGGACAGGCGAAGATCCGCCGTGAGGCCGCCCGGCTGTTCTACCTCCAGTTCCCCGCGCCGGCGGCCGGGAGCACCGGCTCCGCCCCGCGCCACGACAGTCCCCGCACGGGAGCCCTGTGATGACGGGCTCGACCGCGCCGGCGCGCCGCCGTCCCTCGTGGCGTCCGTGGGCCGCCGGGCTCGGGCTGCTGCTGGGGCTGCAGTTCGTGTTCTTCGGCCTGCTCGTCGCCGCCCAGGCGGTGCCCGACCGGCCGATCGTGCAGAACCTCCTGTCCTCCGTCGAGGCCGGGACCTACGGGCCGAACTCGGTGCCCGACCGGATGGGCGGGGTCGCGGACACCTTCACCGAGTGCGTGCTGGTCGGGACCGGCCTCGGCGCCGCCCCCGACGAGTCCGCCTTCAGCCGCGCCGTGCGCATGCCCCGGATCGCCAGCTGCGCGGGCGGCGAGGCCGACCTGCGGGCCCTGGCGGGCGACAGCGCCGTCGCCGCGGAGGAGCTCCCGATCGACGGCAACTACTTCCGGTACTGGGCCGGCTACACGCTCCTGACCCGACCGGTGCTGGCGCTCTTCGGGCTGGAGGGCCTGCGCATCGTCTCCGGCACGCTGATGGTGGCGTCCCTCGCCGGAGCCTTCCTGGCCGTCCGGGCCCGCACGTCGGTCCCCGTGGCCCTGGCCCTCACGCTGCCGTTCCTCGTCGGCACCAACATGCTCTCGACGCCCTCGACGTCGTTCAGCCACTCCCTGTCCATCGCGGCCGCCTTCCTGTCGGTGCTCCTCACGGCGGCCGGTGCCGGGCGCTCCACGCGGATGGGGCTGTTCGGGGCGGCGCTCGGCGCCGCGGTCTTCTGCTACGTCGACCTGCTCACCACACCGGCGGTGCCCTGGATCATGTCCGCCTTCGTGCTGGGCGCCGCCGTCTGGTGCCGCACCCGCCGCACGGTGCAGGCCCTCGGGGCGACGGTCACCGCCGGCGTGGTCTGGGTGGCGGCCTTCGCGGTCACGTGGGTCTCACGATGGGTGTTCGCCGTCGTGTTCCTGGGCCTGGACGAGACCCTGTCGGTGGTCCGGGGGAAGGTCGCGGAACGGACGGGCGGCGAGTGGGACGGGGTGTCGGACGTCTTCGGCGCCGGGGTGCGCAGCAACGTCGAGTACTGGTGGAACACCGTCCCGACGTCCTCTCTGGTCCTCCTGGGCTGCACGGTGGCCGCCCTGGTGGGCCTGGGCCTCGCCGTGGCCCGGGGCGGTCCCGGACGGCTGGTCGTCGCAGCGGTGCTCGGCGCCCCCGCACTGGTGGTGCCCGTCTGGTACATCGTCCTGAGCAACCACTCCCAGATCCACGAGTTCTTCGTCAACCGCAACGTCCCGGCGGCACTCGCCGTGGCCACAGCGGCGGCCCTGGTCGCCGCCGCCCGGCCGCGCACGGCGGACGCGTCCCCGGAGGCTCGCTCGGGTCCGGCCTCCGGCACGGCCGCGCGGAGCGCGGCCGTCGAAGACAGCTCCCCGGCCGGCTGATGTCCCGGCTGCGCGCCGTCCTGTTCCCCCCGCCCAACCACGGGAGCACGGACCACTCCCTGGGCTCCTCGTTCGGGCTCACCGTGGTCGCGGTCTTCGTCCAGGGGCTCTCGCGCTTCGGCTACAGCATCCTCGTGGGACGGCTCCTGGGCAAGGAGGCCCTCGGCGAGGTCAACCTGGTGATCTCCCTGGCCGTGTTCCTCGTCCTGCTCTGGCCCCAGGCCTCGGGCACCGCGGCGGCCAAGTTCGTCGCCATGGCCCGCGGGCGGCAGGACCGGGAGGGGCAGCTGGCGGCCGCCTCGTTCACCGCCCTGAGCGCCGCGGTCGGCGCGGCGGTCCTGGGCGCCTCCGGCGCCGCCTTCACCGCCTTCGTCCTGGACCTGTCCTGGGGCTACGCCGTCTCGGCCGGCCTGCTGGTCCTGTCCCTGTCGGCGTACAACTACACGCGGGGCCTGCGCGCGGGCAACAACCACTTCGTGACGACGGCCGCGTGGGACTGCATCAGCTCGTTCGTCACCCTGTCGCTCCTGCTGCTCGTCCTGCTGGCGGGCTGGCACTGGGTCCTGCTCCTGCCGCTGATCACCGGCTACGCCGTCTTCGCCCTGCCCGCCTGGCGGCGCCGGTCCGGCACCCGCCTCGACCCGGGAGTGCGCCGGGAGATCCTGGTGTTCACCGTCTGGGGATCGGCGCACCTGCTGGCGGCCAGCGGACTGCTCCACCTGTCGGTGGTCATCGGGCGGACCTACGACTCCGAGGAGGCCCTCGGGCTGTACGCCGCGGCCGTGTCCCTGGCCACCCCCGCCAGCATGCTCTCCGGCGCGATGATGACGGCCCTGTCCCCCAGCGTGGCCCGGATGTTCGCCGCCGGGCACACCCGCGAGCTGTCCCGCCAGGTGGACACCATCCTGCGCACCATGGTGACCGTGTTCCTGCCCGTGTTCGGCGTGGGCATCCTGTGGGCCGAGCCCGTGCTGCGGGTGATCTACGGCCGGGACTTCATGGCGGCCGAGCCGCTGCTCGTCCTCCTGTTCTTCGCCGTGTCCGCCACGAGCTTCAACGCCGCGAACGCCCGTCTCAACGGCACCGAGGCCTGGGGCATCAAGGTCCTCGCCGCGTCCAACGGCGTTGGGCTCGTCCTCGGGATCGCCACCATCCTGCTGCTGGGCCCCGAGCACGGCATCCTCGCCTCGGCGGTCGGGTACCTCGTCGGCTCGCTCGTCAGCGCCCTGCTGCCGATGCTCTTCGTGTGGCGGCTGGACCGGCTCCGGTGGGGCGGGGTCCTGCTGCGGATCCTCGCCGGCTACGCCATGGTCCTGGGCGGCTGGGTGCTGCTGGGCGACGAGTTCCGGCTGCTGCCCGCAGTGGGCGTGACGGCGGTCTTCCTCTCGGTCTGGCTGCTGCTCAGCGCCCGCGACCTCCGCCCGGTGTCCCGCGCCGTCGCCGCGCGCCTGGGACGCACCCGCGGCTGAGCCCCGGGGGGTGGGGACGGCCCCGCACCCGGGGCGCCGGCTCAGCCCTGGGACGCCAGCACGAAGGGCAGCACCGGGCCGGCGCCGGCCCTGCGCAGCGCCCGCGCGGCCACGGCGAGCGTCCACCGGCTGTCCACGAGGTCGTCGACGAGCAGCACCGGGCGCCCCTCCAGCTGTTCGAGGCCCTCCGCGAGCTCCGGGCCGACCCGGAACTTCTCCCACACGGCCGCGAGCCGGTAGGCGCTGTTGCCGCCGTGGCCGCCGGCGGGGAATCCCTCCGGGACGTCGAGCGCACCGAGGTACGGCAGCCGGCCCATGCCCGCCATGCCCTCCGCGAGCGAGCGCACGAGCTGCGGACGGGACCGGGACGGCACCGACACCACCGCCGCCGGGCGCTGCGCCCACCCCCACTCGGCGAGCACCTGGACGCACGCGCGCCCGAGCGCCGGGTCCACCGGTCCGTCGACCGGCGCACCGTCCTCGTCCGTGCGGAGGAGCTCGCGCAGCCGGCCGCCCCAGCCCAGGTCCGTCAGCCGGGCCAGGGCACGGCCCTCCGCGCAGCGCTCCTCCTCGGGGATGCGGCCCTTGACGTCCACGCCGAGCCGGGGCATCCCGGTGGGCCACTGCGCGCGGGACTCGACCACGACGCCCACCCGGGTCAGGGCGGCCCCCGCGGAGTCGGTGGCCGCCTCGTCGACCGTCGTGGGATACCAGGGGCCGGCGCAGGAGTCGCACCGGCCGCAGGGCTCGGCCGTGGCGTCGTCGAGCTGCCGGGCGAGGAACTCCATGCGGCACCCGGTGGTGCGCTCGTACTCGAGCATGGCGTTCTGCTCGGCCACCCGCGCCGCGGCGATCCGCCCGTAGCGCTCGGCGTCGTAGCGCCACGGCACCCCGGTGGTCTGCCAGCCGCCCTGCACCCGCTCCACCGCGCCCTCGACGGCGAGGACCTTCAGGAGCAGCTCGAGCGGGCTGCGCCGGACGTCCACGCGGGACTCCAGCACGGCCACGGACAGGGCTCGGCCCGCGGCCTCCAGCTCGCCCAGGACGGCGGCGGCCTTCTGCTCCGTGGGCATCGAGGAGGTGGCGAAGTACTCCCAGATCTGGCGGTCCTCCGTGCCCGGCAGGAGCAGGACGTCCGCGTTGTCCGTGGCACGGCCCGCGCGTCCCACCTGCTGGTAGTAGGCCACGGGCGAGGACGGCGCACCCAGGTGGACCACGAAGCCGAGGTCCGGCTTGTCGAAGCCCATGCCGAGCGCGGAGGTGGCCACGAGGGCCTTGACCCGGTTGTCCTTGAGCGCGGCCTCGAGCTCCTCGCGCTCGCCCTGGTCCGTGCGCCCGGTGTAGGCGCGCACCGGGATCCCCGCGTCCGCGAGGGCCTGGGCGGTGTCCTCGGCCGCCCCGACGGTCAGCGCGTAGATGATGCCGCTGCCCGGCAGGGACTCCACGTGCTCGAGCAGCCAGGCCAGGCGGGCCGTGGCGGAGGGCAGGTCCAGTACCCCGAGGCGCAGGGACGCCCGGGAGAGCGGGCCGCGCAGGGTGAACACCTCCCCCGTGCTGCTGCCCCCGGGCCGCACGCCCAGCTGCTCCTCGACGTCGGCGACGACGCGCTCGTTGGCCGTGGCGGTCGTGGCCAGGACGGGGACCTGCTCCGGGAGCCGGGCGATGAGGTCGCGGATGCGCCGGTAGTCGGGGCGGAAGTCGTGGCCCCAGTCGGAGATGCAGTGCGCCTCGTCCACCACGAGCAACCCGAGCCGGGCCACCAGCTGCGGCAGCTGCTGCTCCCGGAACACCGGGTTGTTGAGCCGCTCCGGGGAGACCAGCAGGACGTCGAGCTCGTCGGCCTCCAGCTGCGCGGCGATCTGCCCCCACTCCGTGGCGTTGGCGGAGTTGATGGCCGCCGCCCGCACGCCCGCGCGCGCCGCGGCGGAGACCTGGTCGCGCATGAGGGCCAGCAGCGGGGACACGATCAGGGTGGGGCCCCGGCCCCGCGCCCGCAGCAGCAGGGCGGAGAGGAAGTAGACCGCGGACTTCCCCCACCCGGTCCGCTGCACCACCAGGGCGCGCCGGCCGCGCCCCACGAGGGCCTCGACCGCCTCGAACTGCCCGGGGTGGAAGGCCGCGTCGGACCGTCCGGTGAGCGCGCGCAGGAGACCGAGTGCGTCATCGCGCAGGGCCGCGTCCTGGGCGGTGTCCGGAGCGGCGATGTCGTGTGCCGGGGAAGTCGTCATGGCCCCAGTCTTCCAGGGCCCACCGACGCCGCCCGCCGGGCGTGCAGTGAGGACCGGGTCCGGACAGAGCGATGCGCCCGTTGCCCATCCGTCGAACGGATGGCCCCCGCAACGGGCGCATCGACCGGCCTGACGGCCGGTGGCGAGCAGAGACTCGCCTGACGGGAGTACCGCCCCCCAGCGGTGCTCCCACTCGGTTCACCCCCCGATGAACCGGTTGCACCGGCACCCCCCGGTGCCTGCGTGCACGCGGCCCATCCCCCGATGAGCCGCTGTCGATCCGCCCCCCGGCGGATCGGTTGGTCCTCCCCGTGGGGTGAACCAATTGACCCCATCGTGACAGGCTTTCCATGACCTGTCACGGCCACCGAAGTCACATTCTTTTTGGTGGACATCACGCACTGTCCATGCATTTGCACTGGTCAAGAGGCGGTTCCACCGGGCCTTCTTTCTACCGACCGGTACGGTCGGGGAACCGGCGTGGCACGAAGTGGGGACACCGGCGGACCCCGGTGTCCCCCGTTGGGCGCACGGAGAGCACGGTGCATCGCAGCACCTGGCGAGCCGGGGCGCCGCCGGGTGCTCAGCCGCGCAGTTCCGGGAAGTCCGCCTCCGTGTACTCGACGCCGTACCCGTCGGCGGCCGGCTCCGCGGCACCGGCGGCACCGGAACGGTCGGTCGCCTCCTCGCGCTCGCGCAGCACCACCCGGCGGATCTTGCCCGAGATCGTCTTCGGCAGGTCGGTGAACTCGACCCGGCGCACCCGCTTGTAGGGCGCGAGGTTCTCCCGGGCGAAGCGCAGGATCTCCCCCGCGAGCTCCCGGGTGGGCTCGGCACCGGCGGCGAGCACGAGATAGGCCTTCGGCACCGCGTGCCGCACCGGGTCCGGTGCGGGGACCACGGCGGCCTCGGCCACCGCGGGGTGCTCGATGAGCACCGACTCCAGCTCGAACGGGGAGATCCGGTAGTCGGAGGCCTTGAAGACGTCGTCGGTGCGCCCCACGTACGTGTAGACGCCGCGCTCGTCCCGGCGGGCGATGTCCCGGGTGTGGTACCAGCCGTCCTGGACGACCTCCGCGGTGCGCTCGGGCTCGTCGATGTAGCCGGCCATGATCCCGGGCGGGTCGTCGTCCACCTTCAGGCAGATCTCCCCCTCCTCGGCGGGCGCGCCCGTCTGCGGGTCGAACAGCTCGACGACGAAGCCCGGCAGCGGCCGGCCCATGGCACCCGGCACGACCGGCTGCCCGGGGGTGTTGGCGATCTGCAGCGTGGTCTCCGTCTGTCCGTAGCCGTCGCGGATGGTCACGCCCCACGCGTCCCGGACGCGGCGGATCACCTCGGGGTTGAGCGGCTCCCCGGCGGAGACGGCGGACGTCGGCGGGTCCTGCACGCGGTGCAGGTCGGCCTGGATGAGCATCCGCCACACGGTCGGCGGGGCGCAGAAGCTGGTGACCCCCGCCCGGCCCATCTGCTCCATGAGCCCGACCGCGTCGAAGCGGGGCTGGTTGTGGATGAACACGGTGGCCTCGGCGATCCACGGGGCGAAGAAGTTGGACCACGAGTGCTTGCCCCACCCCGGCGAGGCGATGTTCAGGTGCACGTCGCCGGGGCGCAGTCCCATCCAGTAGACCGTGGACAGGTGCCCGAAGGAGTACGAGTAGTGGGTGTGCTCCACGAGCTTGGCCTGGGACGTGGTGCCCGAGGTGAAGTACAGCAGCAGGGGGTCGCGGGAGCGGGTGACCCCCTCCGGCACGAAGACGGGGTTCGCGTCCGCGGCGTCCGCGTACCGGTGGACGGGACGGCCGGGCAGCTGCGCGCGCGTCCCCTCGACCTCCGCGCCCTCGCCGACGACGACGAGCTCGTAGTCCCCGTCCACGTCCGCGAACTTGGGCGCGTTGGCGGCGTCCGTGACCACCCACGACACCTTGCCCCGCTGCACTCGGTCCAGCAGGTCCGCGGGCGGCATCATGAGGGCGGTCGGGATCACGGGCGCGCCCAGCTTCATGCCCGCGAGCTGGGTCTCCCACAGCTCGAGCTGGTTTCCGAGCATGAGCAGGACGCGGTCCCCGCGCCGGACGCCGAGGCCCCGCAGCCAGTTGGCGGTGCGGGCCGAGGAGCCGGCGAGCTCGCGGAACGTCCGCCGGATCTCCGTGCCGTCCTCCGCCACGATCCACAGCGCGTCCCGGGACCCGCGCTCGTCGTCCCGGGCGACGTGGTCGAACCAGTCCAGGGCGAAGTTGAAGTGCTCCATCCGGGGCCAGCGGAACTCCTCGCGGGCCCGGTCGTAGTCCTCGCGCAGCTCCAGGACACGGTCCCGGACCGCCTGGTACTGCTCGGAGACGCCGGGGGCGGCGTCGGACATCGCACTCGTGGGGACCGGCTCGACCATCGGGGACCTCTTTCTGACGCTGCGGGCCGGGCGGGCTCGTCCGGCGGGCCATCCCGAGCAGTCTAGTGCGGGGCCGGGCCGCCCGCCCCGGCGGGGCGGGCGGCTCTGGAAGGATGGGTTCCGCACCCCCGCCCCGGAAGGAGGCCCGCCCCGCCATGCTCTCCCCGGCCCCGGACGTCCCCGCCCGCGCCGGCGCCCGCGAATGGGCCGCCCTCGTGGTCCTGATGCTCCCGGTGCTGCTGATCTCCGTGGACAACACGGTGCTGAACTTCGCTCTGCCGGAGATCTCCCGGGAGCTGCGCCCCACCGGGACGCAGCTGCTGTGGATGGTGGACGCCTATCCGCTGGTGCTCGCCGGGCTCCTCGTGCCGATGGGCTCCCTCGGGGACCGGGTGGGGCGCCGCCGGCTGCTGCTGGTGGGCAGCACGGGCTTCGCGGCCGTGTCCGCGCTCGCCGCGTTCGCCCCGACCGGCGAGGTCCTCGTGGCCGCCCGCGCGCTGCTGGGCCTGTTCGGCTCGATGCTGATGCCCGCCACCTTGTCGCTGCTGCGCAACATCTTCCACGACGCGACGCAGCGCCGCACCGCCATCGCGGTGTGGGCCACGGGGTTCTCGGCGGGCGGGGTCCTGGGACCCGTGGTGGGCGGGTTCCTGCTGCAGCACTTCTGGTGGGGGTCGGTGTTCCTGCTGGCGGTCCCGGTGCTGCTGCCGCTGCTGGTCCTGGCCCCGGCCCTGGTGCCGGAGTCCCGCAATCCGGCGCCGGGGCCGGTGGACGTGCCCAGCGCCGCGCTGATCATGACGGCCATGGTGGCGCTCGTCCACGGCATCAAGGACCTCGGCTCGCACGGCCCCTCGGCCGGCGTGCTGGCCGCCGCGGTGGTGGCCGTGGCCGCCGGGGTGCTGTTCGTGCGCCGCCAGCTGCGCCGGCCCGTGCCGATGCTGGACGTGCGGCTGTTCCGCCACCCACCGTTCACCGGGGGGCTGCTCAACAACCTGGTGGCGTCGACCACCTTCATCGGCTTCCTGTTCTTCGTCTCCCAGCACCTGCAGCTGGTGGAGGGCATGCGTCCTCTCGACGCGGGCCTGGCCCTCCTGCCGGGGGCCGTGGTCACGATCCTCTCGGGCCTGCTGGTGGTGCACGTGGTCGGCTTCGTGCCCCCGGCGCTCGTGCTCGGCGGCGGGCTGCTGGTGATGTCCTCGGGCTTCCTGCTCGTCCTGCTGGGGGATCTCTCGGGCGGGCTCGTCCTCGTGCTCGCCCTCATGGTCATCGGGCTGGGGTCGGGGGCGGCCCAGACGATCGCGGGCGACCTGATCCTGACCGAGGTCCCCCCGGAGCAGGCCGGTGCCGCCTCGGCGATCTCGGAGACCGCCTACGAGCTGGGCGCCGGGCTCGGTGTGGCCGTCCTGGGCACGGCGGTGACCGCGACCTACGCCCGCCGGGTCAGCACGCCGCCGGGACTGGACCCGGAGGAGGCCGCCACGGCGGCCGGGACCCTGGGCGGGGCGGTCGACGTGGCAGCCTCCCTCGACGCGGACGGGTCCGGGGAGCTCCTGGCCTCGGCCGTGGCCGCCTTCGAGGCCGGTGTGCACCTGTCGGCCGGGATCGGCGCCGCCCTGCTGGCCGGGACCGCCGTCGTCGTGGCCGTCCTGATGCGGCGGGTGCCGCGCCTCCGGCGCCGGTAGGCGAGCCGTTCAGCCGGCCGAGCGGGACCTGGCGTGGTGCTCCACCCGGGCGAGGTCCCGGGGGTGGGGTGAGCTGTCCCGGAACTGGTCGAGCAGCACGTCGACGTGCTCCCGGGCCTGCCGCTGCACGGAGGGGTGGACGGCCGCCGTCCCGAGCCGCGCGGCGAGGTCGACGAGCGCCAGCAGCACGCTCACGTGCCCGGTGGCGTGCGGGCGGATCTGGTCGAACGGCAGGTCGACGAGTTCGTCGAGCTCCACCGTCCCG
The DNA here is from genome assembly GCF_044462225.1 of Kocuria kalidii. Classification (NCBI taxonomy): domain Bacteria; kingdom Bacillati; phylum Actinomycetota; class Actinomycetes; order Micrococcales; family Micrococcaceae; genus Kocuria; species Kocuria kalidii. The sequence continues at coordinate 38,601 of NZ_JBISWJ010000028.1, forward strand.
AAGCGCAGCCGGTGCACGCCGTCCACCACGACCGTGTTGCCGGGCAGCGGGCGGGAGACGGCCCTGACCAGCGCGGACGCGATCTCCTCGATGGCGTTGACCGCGGTGTAGGGGTCGTTGGTGCTCGGGGACAGGGCGCGCACGGCGAGCTCGACGACCTGCTGCTCGGCGAACCGCACGTCCTGGTCGGTCGAGCGCGAGTCGCTCAGCCGGATGCAGTGCCGCAGCCGCTCCGCCAGCTCCTCGGCCCGGTGCTCGGGCCACACCCGGAACAGGGGTTCCGAGGCCAGGACGTGGTCGCCCACGCGCGGGACGAGCTCGACCTCGACGTCGCCGGAACTCGCGTGGTCGCGCAGCCGCTCGAAGCCGACGCCGACGACGTAGCCGTCGGCGCCGGCCGGGATCTCGCCCCCGCCGCCGCGGTGCCGCGCCGTCCGGACGAGGTCCTCCGGCACCTCCTCCGGGTGCCACCGCTCGAGCACGTCCAGCAGGCGCCGGCGGGCCCCGCGCACGAGGGTGTCCACCTGCACGGAGTCCGCGATGTGGTGGATGAAGTAGACGACCAGGGCCACGTCCGCGACCGCCAGCAGCACGGCGAGGTTGACCGCCAGGTGCGGGACGAACGGCTGGGCGAGGTCGTCCGAGGCCGAGCGGATGGTGCGCAGGACCAGCAGGGTGTAGATGAAGGTCGAGACGAGCACGCCCAGCACCAGCTGGTTCCCGCGGTCCGCCATGAAGTTGCGCACCAGCCGTGGTCCGTACGTGGAGCTGGCCGTGGCGATCACGGAGATGGTGATGGAGAAGGCGGTCGCGGCGACGCCCAGCATCGAGCCGCCGATCGCGGCCAGCATGGCCCGGGACCCGTCGATGCCGACGGCGTAGACCCAGACCACCCACGGGGAGTCCAGGCCCTCGGGCAGCCACCGGTCCAGGGCCACGACGGACTGGGCCAGCACGACCGCGATGAGCACGCACAGTCCGGGCAGGAACCAGAACTTGTTGAACACCCGGCGCCAGGATCCGGACAGTTTCTTCATGGGGCCACCCTAAGCCCGCCGCCCCTGCGGATCACCAATGCACACGTCAGGCACCGTCGTCCGCGCAGGGCCGCCGGGGACGGGGGCGCCGCAGCGGCCCGTCCGCGCTCCCAGCGGTCGCGGGTAGGCTTGACGCCCGGACCCGCCCATCCGCGGGCGCACCCCCCTGCTGCTCCACCCCGACCGAACCGAGGAGACCTCTCCATGCGCAGTGCTTCGCGACCGCCCCGACGGACCGGGACCGACCGGCTTCTCCGGGCCGGCGCGGCATCGGCCCTGGCTCTCGCGCTGACGGCTCTGACCGGGTGCGGCTCCGACTACCCCCTCGGCGAGGAGCAGCGCCGGGCCGCGGAGCGGGGCGGATCGGACCTGTCCGGGATCCTCACCGGCGTGGGCTCCTCCGCGCAGAACGCCGCCATGCTGACGTGGCGCAGCGGCTTCGAGTCGATGCACCCGGACGCCCGGGTGCAGTACCTCTCGGCGGGCTCGGGCGCGGGGCGCAGCGCACTCGTGGGGGGCGGCACCGACTTCGCCGGCTCGGACGCCTACCTGGACGAGGAGGAGCAGGCCGAGGTCCGCGACTTCTGCGGACCCGGAGGCGCCCTCAACATCCCCGTCTACATCTCCCCGATCAGCGTGGCCTTCAACCTGCCCGGGATCCAGGAGCTCGACCTCGACGCCGCGACCGTCGCGGGCATCTTCCGCCACGAGATCACCCGGTGGGACGATCCCGCCATCGCGGCCCAGAACGAGGGGGTGGAGCTGCCCGACCTGCGGATCACGCCCGTCGCCCGCGCGGACGACTCCGGGACGACCGAGAACTTCACTGACTACCTGCACTCGGTGGCCCCGGAGGTGTGGCCGGACGAGGAGGACGGGAGCTGGCCGGCGGAGCTGCCCACGGAGCGCTCCCAGGGCAACGCCGGAGTCGTCAGCGTCACGGCGACGACCGAGGGGGCCGTCACCTACGCGGACGACTCGCTCGTGGACGACTCCCTCGGCAAGGCCAGGGTGAGGGTCGGCTCCGAGTACGTGGCCGTGTCCGGTGAGGCGGCCGGCACCGCAGTCGGCGAGGCCACGCGGGTGGCCGGCACCGGCCCGCACGACATCGCCCTCGAGCTGGAGCGCGAGCCGGACGCGTCCGGGGCCTATCCGGTGGTCCTGGTCTCCTACCACGTCTACTGCAGCAGCTACCAGGACCCCGAGGTGCTCGAGCTGGCCAAGGCGTTCGGGCACTACGTGGTCAGCGCGGAGGGCCAGCAGGCCTCGTCCGAGGCCGTCGGGAGCGCCCCGCTGCCGGAGAACCTGACCGCCGAGGCGCAGACCGCCCTCGACTCGATCAGCCTCCGCTGAGCGCCCGGGGCCGGCGTCCGGTCCCCCCGGATCCGGATGCCCCCCTCCCGCCGCTAGTCGGGCCGGTCTGGGTCGGGGGCGGAGCCGTCGCCGCGCCGGTCCCGCCGGACGAAGCGGACCACCCGGACGGCGATCACCGCGGCCCAGAGCAGCAGCAGCACGAAGACGAAGGCGCTGAACACCCCGTCCTCCGAGGACCAGGTGAGGATCTGCCCCGCGAGCAGGAGCACCGCGGTCGCGGACAGGAGGATGAGGGCCGTTCGCTCACTGCGTCGATCGGACATGGCGTCTCCTGCCGATGGTCGTCCTGGTCCTCGGATCCTCGCACATCCGTCCTGCGGGAGGTCCGTCGGCGCCCGGTCCGCGGCCCGGTCCGCGGCCCGGTCCTTCGCAACCCGGCCCCTCCTGGGTACCGTGGTGTCGTTGCCGACAGAGAGGTCCCCCCGCATGCGCCGCTCCGTTCCTGCCGTGCTCCTGCTCGCACTGACCCTGACCGGGTGCGACGACGGTGCCGACGAGGTGGAGAGCACCCCCGTGGTCTCCCCCACGACCGGTTTCAGTCCTCCGCCCCCGGTCACGACGACACCCACCCCCACGACCCCCACGGACGACCGTGCCACGGGTCCCGCCACCGGGTCCGCGGCTCCCGCCCCGGACCAGCCGGGTCCGGGACCGGTCCCGACCCCCTCCGAACAGCTCGACGGGCCGTAGCCGACGGCCCGGCCCGTCGGCACCGTCCACCGCGGGACACGGTGCCGCGGGTCCGTGCGGCGGGCGGCGGGGCCCTCGGCAGGACGAAAGTGCACGGGACGCAGACGGATGTCCACATCTCGATTTGCTCACGACACACGCGCGCCATGCGTGGGCTCCGGTCTCCACATGAATAAACATGTAGATACCCCCCACCTTGGAAGGCACCCCCCATGTACGAGAACACCACTCTCGTTCCCCGCCCCCGTTGGGCCACTCGTCAGGAGATGACCGACCCCGAGACGGTCACCAACTCGCGGGAACTGCCGGCCCGCTCCCTCGCCGGTCCGTCACCCGTGGCCCTGCTCGAGACGTGGGAACTCATCACGACCCCGGACGGGACCTTCGCCCACCCCGACGGCGTGCTCCTCCACATCGGCCACGAGGCGTGGACCGTCGCGCAGGCCAGGGCCCTGCGCGACCGGATCGGCGAGGCCCTCGACCTGCTCGAGTAGCACCGGCCGGCCGCGCCGGCCTCGAGCCGACCCCGACGGCCGGCGCCGGCCGGATCGGCGTCGAGACCGGAGTCAGTCGCCGACGGCGTCGCGGCCGCGCCGGACGATCAGCGGGTCGGCCGGGTGGACCACGTCCGGGTCCTTGTCCTCGTAGTCGAACTGGTCCAGGAAGAAGCGCATGGCGTTGATCCGCGCCCGCTTCTTGTCGTTGGACCGGACGGTGGTCCACGGGGCGTGGTCGGTGTCCGTGCGCAGGAACATCTCCTCCTTGGCCTCCGTGTAGTCCTCCCAGCGGTCCAGGGAGGCGAGGTCGTGCGGGGAGAGCTTCCAGCGGCGCACCGGGTCGATCTGCCGGATCGCGAAGCGGGTGCGCTGCTCCTGCTGGGTCACGGAGAACCAGAACTTGGTGAGGTGGATGCCCGAGTCCACGAGCATCTTCTCGAACACCGGGGCCTGGGCCATGAACCTGGCGTACTCCTGCGGGGAGCAGAAGCCCATGACGGGTTCGACGACGGCGCGGTTGTACCAGGAGCGGTCGAACAGCACCATCTCCCCGGCGGTGGGGAGGTGCCGGATGTAGCGCTGGAAGAACCACTGCCCGGCTTCGCGGTCCGAGGGCTTGGTCAGCGCCACGACCCGGGCGGCCCGCGGGTTCAGGTACTCGGTGAAGCGCTTGATCGTCCCGCCCTTGCCCGCGGCGTCCCGGCCCTCGAACACGATCACGTGCTGGAGCTCGTGGTCCTGTCCCCAGTACTGGAACTTCAGCAGCTCGATCTGCAGCCGGTACTTCTCCAGCTCGTACTCCTCGCGGGTCATGAGGTCGTCGTACGGGTGCTCCTCCCGCCACGTCTCCACCGCCGAGCCGTCCGGCTCGATCAGGACCGGGTCCTCGTCATGCCCGTGGGGCACGGTGTAGCCCATTCCGGTGAGCTGGTCGATGAACTCCCGCAGGTTCTCGCGCACCGCCCACTGGTCGGCGGGCATCCACTGCCGTCTTCCGTCGGGCATCGTGCTCCTCCCGGATCAGGGTCTCTTCAGCGCAGTGTAGGCGGGGTCCGGGCGGCGCGGGCGGTCCGGACCGGCGACGACGCAGGGTGACGTCGTCGCGGCAGGGCGGCTCCCGCGCCCCGGGGCCGTCCGCGCGGATCCACAGCACGGACAGGCCGGCACCGGAGGGCGACGGCCGGGGACGGCCGGGAGCGAGGAGGCCCCCTCCCGCGCCGTCGCCGGAAGGTGGGGCCCTCGAAGGGGGTAGGCCCCGTGGGGCTCGAACCCACGACCCATGGATTAAAAGTCCACTGCTCTACCAACTGAGCTAGAGGCCCGTGCTCCGGCGGCGGGCACGGGGCGCGGCCGGTCCGGAGCGGGCACCACTCTACCGCACGGCGCCCACGGGCTGCCGGTGCCCGCCGCCCCGGGCCCGCCCCGGATGCAGCCGGCCCGTTCCCCGGGTGCACAGTCGGCTGACGACTACAGTGGTGCACTGTCCCGCTGCACCGACACCGACACCGACACCGACATCGACGCCGACACCGACACCGACACCGACCCGACCGGAGGACCGCCCGTGCCGCACCCGAGCACCGAGGAAGAAGCGCGCGCCGAGACCGGGCTCTTCGGCCCCTCGGCCGTCACCGAGTACCTCGCCCAGGTCGTGGAGCAGCTGCGGGACTCCCGCGACGGCGAGCCCAGTTCCTCCATCCCCGCTCTCGCCGGTGCCGACACGGAGCGGTTCGGCATCGTCATCGCCACCGCGGACGGCCACGTGTACGAGGCCGGCAGCACGCGGGACGAGTTCAGCATCCAGTCGATCTCCAAGGCGTTCACCTACGCTCTCGCACTCTCCGACCTCGGGGCGGAGGCGGTGCACGCGAAGATGGACGTGGAGCCGAGCGGGGACGCCTACAACGAGATCTCGCTGCAGCCCGGCACCGGGCGCCCGGCCAACCCCATGATCAACGCCGGTGCGATCGCCTCCACGTGGCTCGTCCCGGACGGAGACCGCGACCTGCGCCGGGACCGGATCCGCGAGGCCTACTCGCGGTGCGCGGGCCGGGACCTGGCGATCAGCCCCGATGTCCTGCGCCAGGAGCACGACGCCGGCGACCGCAACCGCGCCCTCGGGTATCTCCTGGCGTCCGCCGGGATCATCGAGGGCGACCCGACCCAGGCGCTCGAGGACTACTTCGCCCAGTGCTCGGTGCTGATCACGTGCCGCGACCTCGCGCTGATGGGCGCGACCCTGGCCAACAGGGGGACGAACCCCCTGACCGGGGACGCGGTCTTCGACGTCGACACCGTCTCCCGCGTGCTGTCCGTCATGAGCTCCTGCGGGATGTACGACGACGCCGGCGAGTGGATGGTCCGGGTCGGCCTGCCCGCGAAGTCGGGGGTGGGCGGCGGCATCGTCGCCGTCCTGCCGGGAGAGCTGGCCGTGGCCGTCTTCTCCCCCGCCCTGGACCGGCACGGCAACAGCGTGCGCGGGGTGCTCGCGTGCGAGCGGCTCTCCCAGGACCTCGACCTGCACTTCACGCACACCGCACGGGTGGCACGCTCCACGGTCCGCGCCAGCTACCCGATCGACCAGTCCCCGTCCCTGGTGCGCCGCAACGCCGACGCCGAGGCGGTGCTGGCCGAGCACGGCAGGGACGCCGTGGTCGTGGAGCTCCAGGGCGACCTGCTGTTCACCGGCACGGAGACCGCGATCCGCACGGTCCGCGACGTCGCCTACGAGGCCTCCTACGTGGTGGTGGACCTGCGCCGGGTCGACGTGATCGCCGACTACGCGATGCCGCTCCTCGCCAAGACCCGGGCCGAGCTGCACGCGGCGGGACGCACGGTGGTCGCGGTGGCCACGGACCCCGACTTCGCCGGCTCCTTCGAGGGGGAGCCCCCGCTCGAGGTCTTCCCCAGCCGTGCGGCGGCCATCAAGTGGGTCGAGGACGCGCTGCTCGACGAGCACGGCGGCCCGGAGTGCACCCCGGCCCGGGTGAAGCCCGTGGAGTCCGAGCTCTTCTCCCGGCTGGACCCCGACGACGCCCGCGTCCTGCGCGCCCGGACCGTCGAGCGGACATGGGCGGCCGGGGAGAACATCCTGCGCACGGGGCAGAACTTCGCCGGCATCCACCTCGTCGTCAGCGGGAACGTGTCGATGTCCCTGCGCACGCCCGCCGGCGAGCGCGTGGAGCTGCAGGTCCTCGGCCCGGGAATGAGCTTCGGGGAGCTGGCCCTGGGGACGGGGGACAAGCAGCACGTGACCCTCAGCGCCGTCACCGACGTCACCGTCCGGGTGCTGCCCCCGCAGGCCCTCGCGGAGCTGGAGCAGGAGGACCCTGCCCTGGGGCTGCGGCTGTGGAAGGCCCTGGCCCGGGACGGCTTCGAACGGGCCGACCAGCAGTGGCGGGACGCCGCGGTGCACGCCTCGGCCAGCGACTGGTGAGCGCTCCGTGGCCCGCCCGGGGCCACGGCCGTACGCTGGACGCATGAGCGACGCGCCCCGCCACCACAAGCCGGTGAAGTTCTCCCCGGAGCAGTTCGACGCCCACGAGGGCGGACCGGACCCGGCCCGCGTCTCCGAGGCGGCGCACCTGGCCGCCCACGCCCTGGTCTCCCGCGGGCGGGCCAGCGACGATCCCGAGATCAGCCGGCGGCTCATCGAGCTGACCGACGAGCAGGGCCTGGAGGGCATCGCCGAGATGTGGGCGGAGGCCCCCGCGGTGTCCCTCCCGGGGGCCCTGTGGCGGCTCTACGCCCTGCGGGCGGCGGTCCGCAAGGACCCGGTGCGGATGGGGCGGTACTTCGCGGCCGGCCGGGGCACCGCACAGGTCTCCCACGTGGTGGCCGGTGTCGCGGAGCCCCCCGGGGCGGACGAGATCACCACGATGGCGGACGCGATCCTCTCCGGGGCGTTCAACGGCGCGTTCGACGTCGCCCTGGACCGGTTCGCGGCGTTCTGCCGGGTGATCGCCCTGGGCCGGATCCGGCTGGCGGACACCGGGCAGATGCCGGTCGTGGACGCGAGCGCGGTCCGGGCCCCGAGCACCGTGGCCCTCACCCAGCGGCTCGAACGGACCGCGGAGGAGCTCGAGGCGGCCGCGCACCAGTGGCGCCGCGGGCACCTCGACTGAGACCCGCCCCGCGGGCAGTCCGGCGGCCGGCCGTGCGGGAGCCCACACCCGGCGGACTTGGCGCCACGGACACGTCGACTACCATGGGAGCCAGGTGCCGGGCCGCGGCAGCCCCGGGCTCCATCACATAGCCGCCACGAGCGGCCTTCCGCCGAGAGGCGCTCCCGGTCCGGCACCGCCCCCTTCTCCTCCCGTCCGGGACCCCTGCGCGCCCGCGGGCCGTCCGACGGGTCCGTGTACAGTGAAAATCCGCCGCGCTCCGCGGCGCAGGTCCCGATGCCCAGGATGGTCAACAGATGGCGCTTCGCATCTTCCCGGAGGACGAGCTGGTCCTGGACCTGCTGGCCGACATGTCGGGACAGGTGACGGAGAGCGTCCGGCTCCTGTCCGAGCTGCTGGGCTCTCCGGAGGCCGCCGCCGGCACCCTCGAGGCGATCCGCGAGTGCGAGGCACGGTCGACCGACCTGTACTTCTCCGTGATGACCACCGTGCGCTCCACGTTCGTGATCCCCATCCCCCGCCAGGACGTCTACATCCTGGGGCACTGGCTCAACCGGGCCGCCGAGGAGCTGCTGGCCGTCGCGGAGGCCCAGGTGGCCTACACCCTCACCCGGCCGCCCTCGTACGCCACGGACCAGCTCGGGGTGATCGTGCGGATGTCCGAACTGACCACCCGGGCGATGCGCGACCTGAGCAGCCTCCAGGGCCTGGACGACTACTGGTACGAGATGCTGCGGCTGGGCAAGCAGTCGGAGCGCATCTACCAGCTGCACATGGCCCACCTGCTGGAGCACCACAAGGCCATTCCCGCGATGCGCCGCGAGCGCGCGGTCGGGCGCTTCGTGGAGGCGGCCCGGGCCCTGGTGCGGGTCTCCACCGAGGTGGGCCGCATCATGGTGGCAGAGTCCTGAATCCGTGCTGACAGCCCTGACGGTCGTGGGGATCGCCCTGGCCGTGACCCACACCTTCGTCAACGGTTTCCACGACGCACCCAACGCGCTCGCCCTGCCCGTGCGCTTCCGCGCCCTCACCCCCCGGGTGGGACTGGTGTTCACCGCCCTCGTCAACGTCGCCGGCGTGTGGACCGCCGGGTACCTGCTGACCGACTGGATCATCCGGGGCGTCCCCGTGCCGCACGACGTGGTGGGATCCGCGACGATCGTCTGCGCCCTGGTCACGACGATCGGCTGGAACATCCTCACCTGGTGGTGGGGCATGCCCAGCTCCTCGACCACCGCGCTGGCGGGCGGGCTGCTCGGCGGTCTGCTGGGAGCTCGCGCCGTGGATCTCGGAGCGGAGGACCCGCTCACCGCCACGGCCCTGCTCGAGGTCGTCGTCCCGCTGATCCTCGCGCCCCTGGCCGCCTACGCCGCGGCCTGGACGCTCGTGCCCCCCCTGCTGCACCTGCTGCGGCACTCCGAACCGGACGCGACCACGTTCCGCTCCCGGCTCGCCCTGGCCATCGGTGCGGCGGCCGTCGCCTTCGGGCACGGCATCCACCACGGCCGCCGGGCCGCCTGGATCTTCGCGACGCTGCTGCTGTGCGCGGGAGTTCCCGACCCGCTCGCGGGACCCGCCCCGTGGCTGTTCCTGGTCGTCGCGGCGGGCCTCGGCACGGGCACCCTGTTCGGCGCCTGGCGGATCGCCTACACCCTCTCCTCCCGGATGGTGACGATCGACCCGTTCCGCGGCGCGATCGCGCAGGGGGTGGCGGGCTCCCTGCTGTTCCTGGGCGGGACGCTGATCCCCGTCCCCATGTCGACGTCCCAGACCACGGCCGCGGCGATCCTGGGCGCCGGCCGGCAGCAGCGCTTCCACACGGTCAACACCCGGGTGGTGCGCGGGATCCTGCTCGTGTGGGCCCTGACCGTCCCGGCGTGCGGGGTGGTCTCCGGCACGCTCCTGCTCGCTCTGTCGCCGTTGTTGTGAGTCCCCGGACCTCGGCACCGGACCTCGGCACCGGGGCCGGCTCGCCGTCGTCGCCGGAGGAGAACGGACTCAGCCGAAGCGGCCGGAGACGTAGTCCTCCGTCTGCTTCTCCGTGGGATTGCTGAAGACGTCGGCGGTCGGGCCGTACTCGATGAGCTTGCCGGGCTTGCCCGTGCCCTCGATGTTGAAGAAGGCCGTCCGGTCCGACACACGGGATGCCTGCTGCATGTTGTGGGTCACGATGACCACGGTGTACTCCTCCTTGAGCTCGCTGATCAGGTCCTCGATCGCCAGCGTGGAGATGGGGTCGAGGGCGGAGCAGGGCTCGTCCATGAGGATGACCTCGGGCTTCACGGCGATCGCCCGGGCGATGCACAGGCGTTGCTGCTGGCCTCCGGACAGGCCCGAGCCCGGCTTGTCGAGACGGTCCTTCACCTCGTTCCACAGGTTCGCGCCCCGGAGCGACCCCTCCGTGAGATCGTCCGCGTCGGACCGGGAGATCCGCTTGCTGTTGAGCTTCACCCCCGCGAGCACGTTGTCCCGGATGGACATGGTGGGGAACGGGTTGGGCCGCTGGAAGACCATGCCGATCATCGAGCGCACCAGGACCGGGTCGACCCCGGGGCCGTAGAGGTTCTCGCCGTCCAGGAGCACCTTGCCCTCGGCACGGGCGCCGGGGATCACCTCGTGCATGCGGTTGAGGGTGCGCAGGAGGGTCGACTTCCCGCAGCCGGACGGGCCGATGAACGCTGTCACGGAGCGGGCGTCGATCCCCATGGCGACGTCCTCGACGGCCAGGAAGTCGCCGTAGTAGACATTGAGGTTCTCGACGTCGATTCGCTTGGACATGTGTGTTCCTTGCTTCTTTCTCGCGGAGGTGCGTGCAGGAGAGATCCGGAGGGTGTGCGGCGCGGGTCAGCGGCCGGCGGTCTTGGGGGCGAAGGCCCTCGCGACGAGCCGGGCGAGGAGGTTGAGCAGCATCACGATGAGGATGAGGATCAGGGCCGCCGCCCACGCGCGCTGCTGCGACGGGTCGGGGTTGGTGGGTGAGGTGGGGGTGAGGATCTGGTAGTAGATGAACGTCGGCAGCGTGGTCATCCACCCGGAGAAGGAGTTCCAGTTGATCGCGGTCGCGAAGCCGGCGGTGACGAGCAGCGGAGCGGTCTCGCCGATGACGCGGGCGATCGCGAGGGTCACACCGGAGGCGATGCCGGAGATCGCGGTGGGGATCACCACCTTGAGGATGGTCCGCCACTTGCGCACGCCCAGGGCGTAGGCCGCCTCGCGCAGCTCGTTGGGGACGATCTTCAGCATCTCCTCCGTGTTCTTCACGACCGTCGGGATCATCAGCACGGTCAGCGCGACCGCGGCCACGAAGCCGAAGCGGGTGGACGGTCCGAACAGGAGTCCGAAGAAGGCCGCGGCGAACAGGCCCGCCACGATCGAGGGGATGCCCGTCATGACGTCCACGAAGAACGTGATCGACTTCCCGAGCCAGCCGTTCTTCGAGTACTCCACGAGGTAGATGGCCGTGAGCAGACCGATCGGCACGGACATGAGGGTGGCCCAGAAGGTGATCGAGACCGTGCCGACGATCGCGTGGTAGGCACCGCCCAGGACCGGGGTCTCCCCCGCGGCCGCGGCGTTGTCCGTGGCGCCCGTGACACCGCTCATGGACGTCAGCAGCAGGTTGGACGTCAGTCCGGGAAGGCCGTTCGCGAGCACCGTCCAGACCACGGAGATCAGCGGGACCACCGCGAGGATGAACGCCGCGTGGACCAGGTAGGTCATCAGGGAGTCGGCCCCCTTGCGCCCGCCCTCGACGGAGGCCACGGCGATCGGGGCGGCCACCAGGAAGACGACGGCGGCGGCGACGGCCCACAGGATCACGGAGAAGCCCACCAGCGCGGCCAGGGCTGCCCCCACCACGACGGCGGCGACCGCGATCACCGGGACGAGCCACGCCGGCTTCTGGTTGCGGGTCAGGGTGGGCCGGCGACCCGTGGGGCCCGGCGACGAGGTCTGCTGACGGAGAGATGTGGTCGACATCAGTTGGCTCCCGAGAATTCCTTGTAGCGGGCGATGATGGCCCGGGCGACCATGTTCACGATCAGGGTGATGAGGAACAGGATCAGGCCGGCGGCGATGAGCTCGGACAGCCGCAGCCCGTAGGCCTCGGGGAAGTTGAGCGCGATCTCGGCCGCGATGGTCTGGTTGCCGGACTGCACGAGCGAGGCCGTCAGCGGACCGCCGGAGAGCACGAGCGCCACGGCCATGGTCTCGCCGAGCGCCCGGCCGAGGGCCAGCATCACCGAGGAGATGATGCCGGGACGCGCGAACGGCAGCACGGTCATCCGGATCATCTCCCACCGGGTGGCACCGAGCGCCAGCGCCGCCTCCTCGTGCAGCTTGGGCGTCTGGATGAAGATCTCCCGGGACATCGCCGTGATGATCGGCAGGATCATGATGGCGAGGACGATGCCGACCGTGAGCATGGTCTTGCCGGTCTGCGAGGCGGGACCGGAGAACAGGGGGATGAAGCCCAGGTTCGCGGTGAGCCACGCGTAGAACGGCACGAGCGCGGACGCGAGGACCGTGGTGCCCCACGCCCCGTAGATGACGGACGGGATGGCCGCCAGCAGGTCGATGACGTACCCCACGGGCTTGGCGATCCGCGCGGGCGCGTAGTGGGAGATGTACAGCGCCACCAGCACGCCGATGGGGGTCGCGATGACCAGGGCGATGACGGCCGCGATCACCGTGCCGATGACCAGGGGCCAGATGTAGGACCAGAAGCCGGCGCCGCCCGTGATCTCCTCGGCGGGCGCCTGGAAGGTGGGCAGGGCCTCCAGGAACAGGAACAGCGCGACGGCTGCCAGCGACGCGAGGATCAGGATGCCGGCGCCGAGGCTGAATCCGGCGAAGATCGAGTCGCCCGCCCGGCCGCCGGCCGCGGCGTCCTCGGCGAGCGCGGTGGGCTCCTGGGTGGTGACGGTGGTGGACATGTCGTGCGCCCTTCGATGGCCGGGTACGAGCTGCGCCGGACGGGATCGGTCCCGGCGCGGGGATCCGGTGATGCGCCTCACGCCGGAGACGCCCCACACAGAAAGGTCCCGTTCGGTGCGGGCCGGGCGCGTGCCCGGCCCGCACCGAACGGGATCGGCGGAACGAGGTCAGCCGGCGACCGTGATCTGGTCGAGGGCCTCCTGCGCGGAGGTGCGCAGGTTCTCGGACATCGGGGCGGACCCGGCGGCGTCCGCGGCCGTCTGCTGCCCCTCCTCGCTGATCACGTACTCGCCGAAGGCCTTGGCGAGGTCGGCGGTCTCCTGGGAATCGTACTGCGAGCAGTACAGGTGGTAGGACACCAGCACGATCGGGTAGGACCCGGACTCGGAGGTGTCACGCTCGAGGTCCATCGCCATGTCGTACTCGGCGCGGCCCTCGATCGGGGTGGAGTTCTCGACGGCCGTGGCGGCGGCCTCGGGCGAGTACTCGACGTACTCCTCGCCCACCCGCACGGCCACGGTGCCGAGTTCGCCCACGGCCGAGGCGTCGGCGTAGGTGATGGCGCCCTCGGTGGCGTTGGTGGACTGGACCACCCCGGCGGTGCCCTTGTTGTTCTCTGCGGCCCACTGCGAGGGCCAGTTGCCGGAGACCTCCTCGGTCCACACGTCCGGGGCGGCCGCGGCGAGGTACTCCTGGAAGTTCTCGGTGGTGCCGGACTCGTCGTTGCGGTGCACCACGGTGATCCGGGTGTCGGGCAGGTCGGCGTCCGGGTTGAGCTCGGCGATCGCCGGGTCGTTCCACTCGGTGATCTCGCCGGTGAAGACCTGGGCCATGGTCGGGCCGTCCATGTTCACGGAGTCGACGCCGGGCAGGTTGAAGGCCACGGCGATCGGGGAGATGTAGGCCGGGATGTGGAAGCCGCCGTCGGGACCGCAGATCTCCTGGGAGGCGGCGTACTCCTCCTCGTCGAGGTAGGCGTCGGTGCCGGCGAAGTCGGCACCGCCGGCGGTGAAGGCCTCGCGCCCGGCGCCGGATCCGTCCGGCGAGTACTGCACCTGGGCGTCGGGGTTGGCGCTCTGGAAGCCGTCCTGCCACGCGGTCATGGCGGCCTGCTGCGACGACGCCCCGATGCCGGTCAGCGTGCCGGACACGCCGGCGCCGGACTCCGCGCCTTCGGCCCCTCCCGCGTCGCCCGTGGCGTTGTCCGATCCGCAGGCGGTGAGTGCGAGCGCGCCGATGGCCAGGACGGCCGTGGTACGGCCGAGGTGGGAAACCTTCACTTGATAGCCCCTTCAGATCACAGTGGTGGCCCGTCGAGGGGCCGGCGTACGAACTGGCCGGGGAGCGTCCCGGCCCGTGTGCGAGGTGTACCTGCAGTGGTCCCGCAGATCTCTCGTGAGAAGACGCTAGGGAGCGCAGGTGGCCAGATTGGCCCGTGAAGGTGAACGGAGGGTGAACACCCCCTCCGGATCCGCGCCGGAGTCGCGGATCTCACACGGGAACCCGGTGGGGCGCCCGCCGCTAGGCTGGCCGCATGCAACCAGCCGACCGCGCACGGGCACTTCTGCGCTCCCTGCGCACCCGCACCCGCGTGGGCCTCACCCGGGTGCGGACGGGTGTCCTGCAGAGCGTCCAGATGACCGTCGCGAGCGTCGGGGCCTACGTGATCGCCGAGCAGCTGCTGGGCCACTCCGGGCCCATCTTCGCCGCCACGGCCGCGCTGGTCTCCCTGGGCTTCGCGAAGGGGGAGCTGCGCTACCGGCGGGTGCTCGAGGTCTCCATCGGCTGCACGCTCGGCATCGCCGTGGGGGACTCGCTCATCCACCTCCTGGGCACCGGCGTGTGGCAGGCCGCCGTCGTGCTCATGACCTCCCTGCTGCTCGCCCGCTTCCTCGACAACGGGACGCTGTTCACCACCCAGATGGGCCTGCAGTCCGTGCTCGTCGTGCTGCTCCCCCCGTCCCAGGACGGCGTCTTCGCACGGTCCACCGACGCCGTGGTGGGCGGGCTGTGCGCCCTCGCCCTGGCGTACTTCGTGCCCACGGACCCGCGGCGGCAGCCGCGCCACGACCTGCGGGCGCTCGTCGACGAGTTCTCCGGGGTGCTGCGGGAGGCGGGCCGGGCCATGGAGGACTACGACTCCACCGCCGCCTGGCACGCGCTCGTGCGGTGCCGCCAGACCCAGCCGCTCGTCGACTCGGTGACCACCGGGCTCAAGGCCTCCCTCGAGATCGCCACGGCCTCCCCCCTGTACCGCGGCCGCCGCGCGGAGATCACGGGGATCGCGCACTCGATCCGCTACCTCGACCTCGCGGTGCGCAACGCCCGGGTGCTCACCCGCCGCCTGGCCTCCGTGCTCAACCACGTGACCCTCTCGGACGAGGCCGTGACCTCCCTCACGGATGCCCTCGACGACCTCTCGGACGCCGTGAACACCCTGGGCAACGGTCTGGCCGTGGCCGCCCAGGGCTCGCGCGAGAGCTATCTGCGCCAGGCCCGCAACGAGCTGGCCGACGTCGCGGGACGGCTGCATCCCGGTCGGATGGGAGTGCGGACCATGGAGGGCGAGACGCTGGTGCTCGACATGCGCCCGATGGTCGTGGACCTGCTGGAGGCCGCCGGGATGACGCACGAGGAGGCGCTGGCCCAGCTGCCCGATCTGGAGGGCTGGGACCGGGTCTGAGCAGACGGGTCGCACGCGGGTCCCGCACCGCGCCGGAGCTCCGGGTGACCGGCCCGTGGCGTCGGGCGGGGCGGGATCCGCCCGGCACCGACCACGACGACGGGCCGGTCGGCGGTCCCGGTCGTGCCGTGCAGGCCTCTCACGTCGCGGTGGTCCCGGCGGGCAGCAGCTCGGCGACCAGCCGCTGGACGCGGGCTCTGATCTCGTCGCGGATCGGCCGGACGGACGCCACGCCCTTGCCGGCCGGGTCGGCCAGCTCCCAGTCCTCGTAGCGCGTGCCCGGGTAGAACGGGCACGCGTCCCCGCAGCCCATGGTGATGACCACGTCGGAGTCCTGCACCGCCGCGTCGGTGAGGACCTTGGGGATCTCCGCGCTCATGTCGATGCCCTCCTCGGCCATCGCCTCCACCGCCGCGGGGTTGACCGAGTCCGCCGGGGCGGAGCCGGCCGAACGCACCTCGATGCGCCCTTCCGACAGGTGGGTGAGGTAGGCGGCGGCCATCTGGGACCGCCCGGCGTTGTGCACGCACACGAACAGGACCGAAGGCCTGTCCGTGGTCCCGGCCGGAGTCGTCGCGGTGGTCTCGGCTGTCATGGGGATCATCCGTTCTGTCGGCAGACGGGGAGAAGAAGAGCAGAAGAAGAAGGGAGTGGAAGAAGGGGGAAGGGGAGGAGAGGCGGCGCTCAGGCGGGGTCGCCCTCCGTGAGCTCGGTGAGCAGCTGCTGCACCCGGGCGTCGATGTCGTCGCGGACCAGGCGCATCCGCTCCGCGCCCTCGATGCCGCGCTCGGAGGGCTCGTCGGTGTGCCAGGTCTCGATGGTGCCGGCCATGCCCTCGACGGGCTCGACCTGCGCCTCGTCGCCCAGGACCACGACCCGGTCCACGGTGCGCAGCAGCTCGGGGTCGACGGGCTTCGGCGTCCCGGAGGACATGTCCGCCCCGACCTCGGCGATCACCTCGGCGGACAGGGCGTTGATCGTGCTGCCCGGTGCGGTGCCGGCGGAGTGCACCTCCACGGTGCCTGCGGCGTGCTTGGTCATGAGGGCGGCGGCCATCTGGGACTTGCCGCCGTTCTTGGCGCAGACGAACAGGACGGAGGGCTGGGTGTGGCTCAACGGACGCTCCTGGAGGCTCGCGGAAGCAGGGGTTGCACGGAAACGGGGTCAGCGGGTGGGGACGGTGGCATCGCCGGGGAAGAGCCTGCGCCCGGCCCACAGGGAGACATAGACCAGGGCGACCAGGACGGGCACCTCGATCAGCGGTCCGACGACCCCGGCCAGGGCCTGGCCGGAGGTGACGCCGAAGGTGCCGATGGCCACGGCGATGGCGAGCTCGAAGTTGTTGCCGGCGGCGGTGAACGCCACGGTGGTGGACTTCGCGTAGTTCAGGCCCAGGGCGCGGGAGGCGAGCAGGCCGATGCCGAACATGAGGAAGAAGTAGACCAGCAGCGGCCAGGCGATGCGCACCACGTCCCAGGGGTTGGAGGTGATGGCGTCGCCCTGCAGGGCGAAGAGCAGCACGATGGTGAACAGCAGCCCGTAGAGCGCCCACGGCCCCAGCTTCGGCAGGAACGTGCCCTCGTACCACTCACGGCCCTTGGCCTTCTCCCCGAGGGTGCGGGTGAGGTATCCGGCGACCAGCGGGATGCCCAGGAACACGAGGACCGAGATGACGATGGACCACACCGAGAACTCGGCCGAGGTGGTCGGCAGCCCGAGCCAGGCGGGCAGGACCTGGAGGTAGAACCAGCCCAGGGCGCCGAAGGCGATGACCTGGAAGACGGAGTTGATCGCCACCAGCACGGCGGCCGCCTCGCGGTCCCCGCAGGCGAGGTCGTTCCAGATCAGCACCATGGCGATGCACCGGGCCAGCCCGACGATGATCAGACCCGTGCGGTACTCGGGCAGGTCGGGCAGGAAGATCCAGGCCAGGGCGAACATGAGCGCGGGCCCGACGATCCAGTTCAGCACCAGGGAGGCGCCCAGCAGCCGCCGGTCACCGGCCACGCGGTGGGTCTCGTCGTAGCGGACCTTGGCCAGGACCGGGTACATCATCACCAGCAGCCCGATCGCGATCGGCAGGGACACCTCCCCGATCCGCACGGCCTCCAGGGCGGTGTCCAGGCCCGGCACGAAGCGGCCGAGCAGGAGGCCGGCGACCATGGCGGCGACGATCCAGGCGGGCAGCCAGCGGTCGAGGAAGGAGAGGTCCCGCATCACGCCCTGGTGGGCGACGGGGGCGGCGGTGGTGCTCATGGGCGGAGGGACCCTTCGTATCGACGGACATCTATTCCGCACAGTACGTGTCACATCGACGGGCGTCAATGTAGGATGGGGGGCATGACTCCCGCACCCGGACCGCAGGCCACCGCCGTCGACGAGTGCGCACCGGACGCCGCGGGCGGACCGGGCACACCGGCCACGGAGTGCTGCTCGCTCTCCGGCGGCCCCATGGGTCCCGACGACGCCCAACGCGTGGCGGCGCTGCTCAAGGCCCTCTCCGACCCGACCCGTCTGCGCCTGCTCTCCCACGTCGCCGCGCAGGGCTGCGAGGCCGTGTGCGCGTGCGACCTCACCGAGGAGCTGGGCATCAGCCAGCCCACGGTGAGCCACCACATGAAGAAGCTCGTCGACGCCGGACTGCTCACCCGCGAGCAGCGCGGCAAGTGGGCGCACTACTCCGTGGTGCCCTCCGCCTTCGTGGAGCTGCGGTCCTTCCTCGAGCTGGGCTGAGCCCCCGACCGGGGCCTGACCCGGAGGCGGGACCCCGGGCCCCCACCGGGTGCTTGGGCCGTCCGACCCGGCGGCTAGCCTGGACGCCATGAGCACCCGCACCCGCCGCAACTCCCCCGCCTACCGCTGCACCGAGTGCGGCTGGAGCACGGCCAAGTGGGTGGGCCGCTGCGGGGAGTGCCAGGCGTGGGGCACGGTCGAGGAGATCGGCGAGCACAGGGCACGCACCACGGCCGCCCGGTCGATCGCCGAGCCCGCCCGCCCGATCGCCCAGGTGGACGCCACCGTGGCGGCCTCCGCACCCACCGGAGTGCCCGAGCTGGACCGGGTCCTCGGCGGCGGGCTCGTCCCCGGTGCGGTCGTCCTGATGGCGGGCGAGCCCGGGGTCGGGAAGTCGACGCTGCTGCTCGACGTCGCCGCCCGCTTCGCGGAGGGCACCGGCACGGACACCCGCGACGTCCTCTACGTGACGGGTGAGGAGTCCGCGGCGCAGGTCAGGCTGCGCGCGGACCGGATCGACGCCGTGGCGCCCACCCTGTACCTCACCGCGGAGACCGACCTCGCCACCGCGCTGGGGCACATCGAGAAGATCTCCCCGCGCCTGCTCGTGGTCGACTCCGTGCAGACGATGGCCAGCGCCGAGGTCGAGGGCTCCGCGGGCGGGGTCACGCAGGTCCGCGAGGTCGCCGCCTCGCTGATCGCCGTGGCCAAGAAGCGCAACATGACCACGCTGCTCGTGGGCCACGTGACCAAGGACGGCTCCATCGCGGGGCCCCGGCTGCTCGAGCACCTCGTGGACGTCGTGTGCCAGTTCGAGGGCGAGAAGCACTCCCGGATCCGGCTGCTGCGTGCGGTGAAGAACCGCTACGGACCCACGGACGAGGTCGGCTGCTTCGACCTGACCGAGACCGGGATCACGAGCGTCGAGGACCCCTCGGGCCTGTTCGTCTCCCGCACGGCCATGCCGGTCTCCGGCACGTGCCTCACGGTCACCCTGGAGGGCCGCAGGCCGCTCCTGGCGGAGGTGCAGGCGCTGCTGGACCGCTCCTCGACCGCCCAGCCCCGGCGGGCCACCGCCGGCCTGGAGTCCTCGCGCGTGGCCATGCTGCTCGCCGTCCTGCAGCGGCGGGCCGGTGTGAACCTGGCCGGGCTGGACTGCTACGTCTCCACCGTCGGTGGCGTGAAGCTCACCGAGCCGTCCACCGACCTCGCCGTGGCCATGGCGCTGGCCTCCGCCGCGCAGGACCGGCCCCTGCCGCAGCGCCTGGTGTGCTTCGGGGAGGTGGGTCTCGCCGGGGAGGTGCGGCCCGTCCCGGGCATCGGGCGCCGCATCCAGGAGGTCGCCCGGCTGGGCTTCACGCACGCGGTGGTGCCCGCGAGCTCCACCGGGCCCGGCCCAGTCCCGGCGGGCTTCACCGTCCGGGAGGTGACCACCATCAACGACGCCATGGAGCTGCTCTTCCCCCGGTCCGCCGCCGCTCCGGGGCAGAGGCGGGCGACCGCCGCGGCCGTATGATGTGACCGTGGCGAAGACCCCTGAGAACGCACTGCGCAAGACGCTGGCCCGGATCGCGCCCGGCACCGAGCTGCGCACCGGTCTCGAGCGGATCCTGCGCGGGCGCACCGGCGGCCTGCTGGTCCTCGGCTTCGACCGCTCCGTGGAGGCCATCTGCTCCGGGGGCTTCGACATCGACACCGACTTCTCCGCGCCCAAGCTGCGGGAGCTCGCCAAGATGGACGGCGCCATCATCTGCGACCGGGACGCCACCCGCATCCTCAAGGCCGGGGTCCAGCTGGTGCCCGACGCCTCGATCGACACCACGGAGTCCGGCACGCGGCACCGGTCCGCGGAGCGCACCGCCAAGGAGACCGGGGTGCCGGTGATCTCCGTGAGCCAGTCGATGAGCGTCATCACGATCTACGTCGGCGAGACCCGCTACGCGATCGAGGGCTCCCAGTCGATCATGGCCCGCGCCAACCAGGCGCTGCAGACGCTGGAGCACTACAGCCACCGCATGGAACAGGTCCTGGGCAGCCTCTCCTCGCTGGAGATCGAGGCGTCGGTGACCGTGCGCGACGTCGCCCTGACCCTCCAGCGCATGGAGATGGTGCGGCGGATCTCCTCCGAGATCGGCTGGTACGTCCTCGAGCTGGGCGTGGACGGCCGGCTCATCGCCCTGCAGCTCGAGGAGCTGACCGCGGGCACGGGGCCCGGGCCCGACGTGGTGCTGCGCGACTACCTGCCCGACGGCACCCCCGTGGAGCACATCGGGGAGGGTCTCGAGCGCCTCGCCGAGCTCACCCCCGCGGAACTCATCGACCTGCAGCGGATCGCCGTGTCGGTGGGCCTGGTCGAGGGCCAGGGGAGCCTCGAGACGGACCTGCACCCGCACGGCTACCGGCTGCTGGAGGGCATCAAGTCGATGCCGCGGGCGGTCGCCAACCGGCTCGTGCGCCGGTTCGACGGCCTGCAGTCCCTCATGGCCGCCAACCTCGAGGACCTCAAGGCGGTCGAGGGCATCGGCGAGCAGCGGGCCCGGACGGTGCGCGAGTCGCTCTCGCGCATGGCCGAGACCAGTCTGCTCGAGCGCTTCATGTGAGTCCCGTCCGGGCCGCTCACTCCAGGACGAACGGGGTGGGCTCCGCGGTGCGCTCCCCGAGGGACGTCTCGAGGCGGTAGTAGCCGGGCTGGGCCTCGCCCCCCGCCTCCGTGCATCCCTCCGCGGTGCGCAGACGGTTCCACGTCAGCCGTGCGGTCTCCTCCTGCCCGGGCTCGAGGGTCACCTCCGCGTCCTCGGAGACCGCCTGGCAGTGCCTGCTGTCGAAGACGGTGTCCGACCCGGAGGTCACCTCGTAGACCATCTGGGAGGTGCCCGCGTTGACGCGGCAGGGCTCCTCCCCCGTGTTCTCGAGGGTCAGCACCAGGACGGGTTCCACGCCCTCGGCGTAGCTCTCCTGGTCCGTGGACGCCCGCACGGCGAGGGCCGGGCCGCAGTCCTCGACGGGCCCGGCCGTGCCGGCCGCGGGCACGGAGGCGGACGCGTTCTCGTCCGGACGCGCCGTGAAGTCCGCGAAGGGCTCCTGCGAGGCCGCGGCGGCGGAAGCCGTGGCCACGTCCGGGGCGGGCGCCTCGTCGGCCTCGCCGGAGCCCAGCATGCCCGCGACGGCGGCGACCAGTCCCACCGCCACGAGCACGAGCAGCACGCCCGCCGCGAGGGCGGCCACGATCCGGCGTCGCCGGTACACCTCGGGGCTCTCGCGCCGGGGGCCGGAGCCGCGGGACGGTCGTCCGTCGTCGCGACCGCTGCCCGGCCGTCCGTGGGGGGTGCTCCCGGAGCCCTTCTGCGCCATGACCCCAAGGCTACAATGCAGGCGATGAGCTCCTTGCACACCGCCCCGGACCCCGATCTCCCGCGCCTCCACGAGGCCGTGACCGCGTGGTTCGACGACGCCGCCCGGGACCTCCCGTGGCGGGATCCCGGCTGCTCCCCGTGGGGGGTCGTGGTCAGCGAGTTCATGCTCCAGCAGACACCCGTGGGGCGCGTGCTGCCCGTGTGGCGGTCGTGGATGCAGCGCTGGCCGCGTCCCGCCGATCTCGCGGCCGCGAGCACCGGGGAGGCCGTGCGCGCGTGGGGCCGGCTGGGCTACCCCCGCAGGGCCCTGCGGCTGCACGCGACCGCCGTCGAGATCACCCGGACCCACGGGGGCCGGGTGCCCGCGGCGCACGACCAGCTGCTGGCCCTGCCCGGCGTGGGCGCCTACACGGCCGCGGCGATCGCGGTGTTCGCCTTCGGGGACCGGCAGACCGTGGTCGACACGAACATCCGGCGCGTGCACGCCCGGGTGGTCGCGGGGCGGGCCCTGCCGTCCCGGTCGCTGACGGCCGCGGAGACGCGGCTGGCCGAGGAGCTGATGCCCGCCGACGACGACCTGGCCGTGCGGTGGAACAAGGCGGTGATGGAGCTCGGCGCGCTGGTCTGCACGGCCCGCTCCCCGCGGTGCGGGCAGTGCCCGGTGCAGGACGCGTGCGCGTGGGTCGCGGCGGGCCGCCCCGAGCCCGCCGAGGCCCCCAGGGGACAGAGCTGGCACGGCACGGACCGTCAGGTCCGCGGCGCGATCATGGCGGTGCTCCGGTCCGGTGCCGCACCGGTGCCGGCCCGGCACCTGACGGGTCCCGTGGACGTCGCGACGGGCGCCGGACTGCCGCCGGAGGTCCTGCGGGACCTCGACGCCCTGCACGGACTCGGCGCGCCGGAGGACCAGCGCCTGCGGGCCCTCGACGGGCTGCTGCGGGACGGGCTGGCCGTGGCCGGGCCCGCCGGGGTCAGTCTTCCGGGGTGAGTTCGAGCAGCATCCGGGTGTTGCCGAGGGTGTTGGGCTTCACCCGGGCCAGGTCGAGGTACTCGGCCACGCCCTCGTCGTGCGAGCGCAGCAGCTCGGCGAAGACGTCCGGGTCGAGCTGGCTCTGGTTGGGCATGACCTCGAAGCCGTGCCGGCTGAAGAACTCGACCTCGAAGGTCAGGCAGAAGACGCGGGAGACCCCCACCGCGCGGGCCCGCTCGACCAGACCGGCCAGCAGCGTGCGCCCCACCCCGCGGCCCCGCCACGCGTCCGAGGTGGCCAGGGTCCGGACCTCGCCCAGGTCCTCCCACATGACGTGCAGGGCGCCGCACCCGATCAGGCCCGACGACTCCTCGCCGACCGCCTCCACCACGAGGAACTCCTGGATGCCCTCGTAGTAGGCGACCGTGTCCTTGTTGATCAGCACCCCGGCCCGGGCCAGCGGGGCCACGAGGTCCTTGATGCCGGGGACGTCGGAGGTACGGGCGGGTCGCAGGCGCAGGTCGGTCACGCCGCAAGTGTACGCTTGCGAACTCGCTCGCCCGGCCGCGATCACCCCCCAGGTCCGTCCCCACTTGGGTGGACGCCGAAGGGCCCGCCGCGCAGGTGCGCGGCGGGCCCTTCGGCGTGCGTCGGGAGGAGTCAGTCCTCGCCGCGGCTCTCCCCGTCCCCGCGGGAGACGTCGACGTCCTCGAAGCCGCTCATGGGGTCGACCATGCCGTCACCGGTGAGGTCGGACATCGGGGTGGAGGAGAAGACGAGGCGCTCCTCGTCCCCCTCCCCGTCGCTGTCCACGAAGATCTTCTCGCCGGTGCCGATCTCCCCGAACAGGATCTTCTCGGAGAGCTGGTCCTCGATCTCGCGCTGGATGGTGCGGCGCAGCGGCCGGGCACCCATGGACGGGTCGTAGCCCTTGCGGCTGACCCACCGCTTCGCGGAGTCGGTGAGCTCGATCGACATCCCCTGGTCGCGCAGCCGCTCCTGCAGCCGGGCCACGAACAGGTCCACGATCTGCACGATCTCGGTCTCGGTGAGCTGCGGGAACACGATGATCTCGTCCACGCGGTTGAGGAACTCGGGCCGGAAGTGCTCCTTGAGCTCGTCCTGGACCTTCGCCTGCATCCGCTCGTAGTTGGACGCGGGGTCCACGCCGGTCTGGAAGCCGACGGGCACGGCGCGGGAGATGTCCTTGGTGCCCAGGTTCGTGGTCATGATGATCACGGTGTTCTTGAAGTCCACCACCCGGCCCTGCGAGTCGGTCAGGCGACCGTCCTCCAGGATCTGCAGCAGCGAGTTGAACAGGTCCGAGTGCGCCTTCTCGACCTCGTCGAAGAGCACCACCGAGAACGGCTTGCGGCGCACCTTCTCGGTGAGCTGGCCGCCCTCCTCGTAGCCCACGTAGCCGGGAGGGGCACCGAAGAGCCGGGAGACGGTGTGCTTCTCCTGGTACTCGGACATGTCCAGGGTGATGAGGGCGTCCTCGTCCCCGAACAGGAACTCCGCCAGTGCCTTCGCGAGCTCGGTCTTGCCCACGCCCGTGGGGCCGGCGAAGATGAACGACCCGCCCGGGCGCTTGGGGTCCTTCAGGCCCGCACGCGTGCGCCGCATCGACCGGGAGAGCGCCTTGATGGCGTCGTCCTGCCCGATGATCCGCTTGTGCAGCTCGTCCTCCATGTGCAGGAGACGACCCGTCTCCTCCTCGGTGAGCTTGTAGACGGGCACTCCGGTGGAGGCGGAGAGCACGTCGGAGATCACCTCGGGGGTCACCTCGGCCAGCTCGTCGCCGCCGTCGCGCCAGGCGCGGTCCTTCTCGTCGCGCTCGACGATCAGCTTCTGCTCCGTGTCGCGCAGCGAGGCGGCCTTCTCGTAGTCCTGCCCGTCGATCGCCGCCTCCTTGAGCCGCTTGACCTCGGTGATGCGGTCGTCGAGCTCCTTGATCTCCGGCGGGGCGGTCATCCGCTTGATGCGCAGGCGCGCGCCGGCCTCGTCGATCAGGTCGATCGCCTTGTCCGGCAGGAAGCGGTCGGAGATGTACCGGGCGGCGAGGTGCACCGACGCCTCGAGCGCCTCGTCCGAGATGGAGACGCGGTGGTGCGCCTCGTACTTGTCGCGCAACCCCTTGAGGATCTCCACGGCGTGGGCCTCGGAGGGCTCGTCCACCTGGATCGGCTGGAAGCGGCGCTCGAGGGCCGCGTCCTTCTCGATGTGCTTGCGGTACTCGTCGAGGGTCGTGGCGCCGATGGTCTGCAGCTCGCCCCGAGCCAGCATGGGCTTCAGGATGGAGGCGGCGTCGATCGCGCCCTCGGCCGCACCGGCGCCCACGAGGGTGTGGATCTCGTCGATGAACAGGATGATGTCCCCGCGGGTGCGGATCTCCTTGAGCACCTTCTTCAGGCGCTCCTCGAAGTCGCCGCGGTAGCGGGAGCCCGCCACGAGCGAGCCGAGGTCAAGGGTGTAGAGGTGCTTGTCCTTGAGGGTCTCGGGGACGTCCCCGCGCACGATCTGCTGCGCGAGGCCCTCGACGACGGCGGTCTTGCCGACGCCCGGCTCGCCGATCAGCACCGGGTTGTTCTTGGTGCGCCGGGAGAGGATCTGCATCACGCGCTCCATCTCGCGGAAGCGCCCGATGACCGGGTCCAGCTTGCCCTCGCGGGCGGCCGCCGTGAGGTTGCGGCCGAACTGGTCCAGCACGGCCGAGCCCGCGGGCGTGCCCTCGGACTGACCGGCCGAGCGCACGCCGGCGCCCTCCTTCTCCGGGGTGCCCCCGCCCTGGTAGCCGGAGATCAGCTCCAGCACGGTGGAGCGCACCTTCTGGGGCTCGGCCCCGAGCTTGGTCAGCACCTGCGCCGCCACGCCCTCGCCGGCACGGATGATGCCCAGCAGGATGTGCTCGGTGCCGATGTAGTTGTGGCCGAGCTGCAGGGCTTCGCGCAGGGAGAGCTCGAGGACCTTCTTGGCCCGGGGGGTGAAGGGGATGTGCCCGGACGGGGCCTGCTGGCCCGGTCCGATGATGTCCTGGACCTGCTCGCGGGCGCCGGTGAGGGTGATGCCCATCGAGTCGAGGGCCTTCGCGGCCACTCCCTCGCCCTCGTGGATCAGCCCGAGCAGCAGGTGCTCCGTGCCGATGTAGTTGTGGTTGAGCATCCTGGCCTCTTCCTGGGCCAGCACCACGACCCGGCGGGCGCGGTCGGTGAAGCGTTCGAACATGGATACTCCTCAGTCGGTGTCTGCACTCGATGCTACGCACCCGGGAGGGCGATCGGGCGGCTGTTCGCCACCGGCGAGACCACCGGACCGGCCGGTGCCGGCCGCCTCCGGGACGACGGGCGGAATGCGCCGGGCCGGTGCCACCATTCGCACCGGCGCCGGCAAAAGCGCAGACCACCCGTGGATCGGACGGAATTCCGCGCCGGAGCCTTCTCCGGCCCGCAGACGCCCACCGGGATCGATAGTGTGCCGTGCGGACGGAATACGGGCCGTGCGCGGTCAATACCGCGGCACCCGCGACGGCCGGTTCCCTCCCCGGCCGGGTAAACGGAAAAGGAAGGACCGGCGAACCGGTCCCTCCTTTTGTTCTCCCGTGCGCAGGGCGCGAATTCTCACTGGTGCGCGTCGTAGTACGCCTTCTGCACGTCCTGGTGGATGCGGCCGCGGTCGGAGACCGGGTGGCCGTTCTCCCGGGCCCACTGCCGGATGGCGGCGGTGTCCGGGTTGGACTTCCCGGTGGGGCGGGCTCCGCCGGACTTGCCCGGCTTCGGCGTCTGCTTCCCCTGGGCGCGCCGCGCCTTGGCGATGAAGGGCCGCACGGCGTCGCGCAGCTTCCCGGCGTTCTCCTCGGAGAGATCGATCTCGTACTGCGCGCCGTCGAGGCCGAAGCGCACGGTCTCCTCGGCGGGTCCGCCGTCGAGGTCGTCCTCGAGAATGATCTTCACGGTCTGTGCCATAGCTGGAACTCTCCTCCGCCTCTCGGCGCTCGTCTTTCCCCGGACACGCCGAGAAGGCTCGTCCGGAGGTGGTGCTTTTCCCCGTGCCGGACCGGCTGATCGAAATCGTGAATTCCGACCGTCCCCGGGAACTCCTGATCCCGGCGTCGACGAGTTTATCCTACAATTCCGGAACGGAATTCAACAGCTCGGGAAAACGGCGAAACCGGGCGCCAATTCGAATTCATCGGAAAGCGTGACACGCGGTGAGCGGAAAGAACGGTCTCAGCGTTTCGGCCCGCGGTCCCGGCGCCCGGGGTGGCCGAACGGGAGGTCCTCGCCGTCGCGCCGCTTGAGCTCCTCGTACCAGCGCTCGGCGTCCTCCTGCGAGCGGGACTCGACGGCGCGCTCCGTGCGGTCGCCACGGAAGATCCAGCGGAGGATGAAGTAGAAGATGATGCCGATGCTGATCGAGGGCAGCAGGACGGCGATGTATTCCATGGGTGCGATCCTTCCCGGGAGATCTGGACGGAGGCTGGGACGGTGGCGGGCCGCGGCGCGGCCCGGGTTCAGTCCTGCTCCGGCTTCATGAGGGGGAACAGGATGGTCTCCCGGATCCCCAGGTCGGTGAAGAGCATGATGAGCCGGTCCAGGCCCAGGCCCAGGCCGCCCATGGGCGGGGCGCCGTGCTCGAGGGCGCGCAGGAAGTCCTCGTCCAGCCGCATGGCCTCGCGGTCCCCGGCCGCGGCCCGGTGCGACTGCTCGGTGAGGCGCTCGCGCTGGACCACGGGGTCGATCAGCTCGGAGAACGCCGTGCCGCGCTCCATGCCCCCGATGATCAGGTCCCACGCCTCGATCAGACCGTGCTCGGAGCGGTGCTGACGGGCGAGGGGCTGGGCGGAGGGCGGGTAGTCGCACACGAAGGTCGGCTGGACCAGGGTGGGCTCGACGATCTCGCCGAACAGTTCGAGCACGTACTTCTCCGCGTCCCACGACGGGCCCACGGGCACCTCGTGCTCCTCGGCGATCCGGTGCAGGGTCTCCACCGGCGTGTCCGGGGTGATCCGCTGCCCCACGGCATCGGAGAGGGCGGGGTAGACGGACAGCCAGCGCCACTCCCCGCGCAGGTCGATGGTGCCCTTCTCGGTCTCGATCGTGTCGACGCCCAGGGCGTCGGCGCACGCGAGGATGATCTCCTGGATCCGCTCGGCCATCGTGAACTGGTCGGCGTAGGCCTCGTAGGCCTCGAGGGTGGTGAACTCGGGGCTGTGCGAGGAGTCGACGCCCTCGTTGCGGAAGACCCGGCCGATCTCGAAGACCCGTTCGATGCCGCCGACCACGGCGCGCTTGAGGTAGAGCTCCGTGGCGATGCGCAGGGTCATGTCCTGGTCGAAGGCGTTGAGGTGGGTCTCGAAGGGCCTGGCCGTCGCCCCGCCGTGCACGAGCTGCAGGATGGGCGTCTCGATCTCCACGTAGCCGCGCTCGACGAGGACGTTGCGCACCGTCTGGATGATCCGCGCCCGCCGCACGACGACGTCCCGGGCCTCGGGCCGGACGATGAGGTCGAGGTAGCGCCGGCGCACCCGGGTCTCCTCGTTGAGCTCGTTGTGCAGCGTGGGCAGCGGGCGGATCGCCTTCGACGCCATGGACCAGGCGTCGGCCATCACCGACAGCTCGCCGCGGCGGGAGGCGATCACCTCGCCGTGCACGGCCACGAAGTCGCCGAGGTCCACGAGGGACTTCCACTCGCCCAGGGACTCCTCCCCCACCTCGGAGCGGGAGAGCATGACCTGCAGCCGGGTGCCGTCCCCCTCCTGGAGGGTCGCGAAGCACAGCTTGCCGGTGTTGCGCACGAAGACCACGCGCCCGGCCACGCCGACGAACCGACCGGTCTCCGCACCGGGCTCCAGGTGGCCGTGGGCCTCCCGCACCGCGGCGAGGCTGTGCGTGCGCTCCACGCCCACCGGGTAGGCCTCCCGGCCCGACTCGAGGAGCCGGGCGCGCTTGGCGAGCCGGAACTGCATCTGGTCCGAGAGCTCGGCCTGCTCGGCCTGGTCCTGGGCGGTCGGAGAGGGGTTCTGCGCGTTGGTCACAGTTGTCCAGGATAACGGGAGGGGTCAAATCACCGCCGGGGTGCCGGCGCACCCGTGTCAGAGCACGAGGTTGTCGATCAGCCGGGTGCCGCCCACGCGCGCGGCCACGAGGGCCAGCGCCCCGGCCGCCGGCTCGACCGGCACCAGGGTGCGGGGGTCGACGACGACGAGGTAGTCCAGCCGGACCCCGTCCTCGGCGTCGACCCGCTCCCGGGCCGCGTCGAGGTCCAGCTCCCCCGCGGCGAGCGCCCGGAGGGTGCGGGGGAGCACGAGCGCGGCGCGGCGCTGGGCGGTGTCGAGGTAGCGGTTGCGGGAGGACAGGGCCAGCCCGTCGTCGTCGCGCACGATGGGCACGCCCCGGACGGTGACGGGCAGGTCGAAGTCGGCGACCATCCGGCGCACGAGGAGCAGCTGCTGGGCGTCCTTCTCCCCGAAGTACGCCCGGAACGCGGACGGGGTGGGCGGCGCGGTGATGTTGAGCAGCTTGTTGACCACCGTCAGGGCGCCGTCGAAGTGACCGGGACGGCTCGCGCCGTCGAGCACGGAGCCGAGCCGGCCCGCGGTGACGCGCACGAGGGGCTCCCCGTCGGGGTACATCTCCTCCACCGGCGGGGCGAACACGAGGTCGGCCCCGCACCGGGCGAGCAGCTCGACGTCCGCCGCGAGGGTGCGCGGATAGCGATCGAGGTCCTCGTCCGGGCCGAACTGCAGGGGATTGACGAAGACCGAGACCGCGACCACCGTGTTCTCCTGCCGGGCGAGGCGCACCAGGTGGCCGTGCCCCTCGTGCAGGGCGCCCATGGTCGGCACGAGCCCCAGCGACGCCGGTTCCGGTGCCGCGCCGAGCCGGTCCGCGAGGGCCGCCCGGAACTCGCCGATGCCCCGGCAGACACGGAGGCCGGTGGTGGGGGTGCTCACGGGGTGTCCTCGATCCCGGTGGCGTCGGTTCCGTCGGTGAGCTCGAGGGCGGCGAGCACGGCGGCGTAGCGCGCACGGTCGAGCAGGCCCCGGTCCAGGGCTCGGCGGGCGGTGACGCGGGCGAGGTCGAGGTAGGCCAGGAGGACGTCGTCGCCGCCGTGGCCGTGCGCGTACTCGTCGAGGGCCTCCCGGTGCGCGGCCACGGTCCCCGCGTCCCCCCGGGCCACGGGGCCGGTCAGCGCCGACTCCCCCGCCGCCAGCGCGTTGTCCAGGCTCGCCCGCAGCAGGGGGCCGACCATGCGGTCGGGGTGCTCCACCCCGATGGCGCGCAGCACCTGCATGGACTGCCCCGCGACGGTCATCAGGTGGTTGGCGCCGTGCGCGAGGGCCGCGTGGTAGAGCGGGCGGTCCGCCTCGGCGACCACCACGGGCTCGGCGCCCATCTCGACCACCAGCGCCTGGGCGATGGGCAGCACCGGGCCGGGCGCCGTGATCCCGAACGAACAGTCGCTCAGTCGGGCCAGGTCCAGGCTCATCCCGGTGAACGTCATCGCCGGGTGGACCGCCAGCGGGATCGCCCCGAGCCGGCGGGCGGGGTCCAGCACGCCGGTGCCCCACCGGCCCGCGGTGTGCACCACGAGCTGGCCGGCCTGCCACAGCCCGGCGTCGGCGAGGCCCTGCACGAGTCCGGGCAGCTCGTCGTCGGGCACGGCCAGCAGCACGAGCTCCGCCCGCTCGAGCACGGACGGGACCTCGAGGACGGGCACCCCGGGCAGGAGGGCCTCGGCACGGTCCCGGCTGGACGCGGAGACGGCGTTGACGCCGACGACGGCGTGGCCCGCGGCGCGCAGCGCGGCGCCCAGGACGGCACCCACCCTCCCGGCGCTGACGACCCCGACCCCGAGGCGCCCCGGGCGGTCGGACGGGTGGGTCATGCTCTCTCCTGCCGGGGGGTCATGGGAAGGTCACGGAGGACGTCGTGGAGGACGTCGCGGCGGACGTCACGGGGGACGCCGGGCCGTCGGACAGTCTACGGGCGCCGGCGGCGTGCGCCGCCTGGGCGGCGGCGAGGGCCCGGGCGTCCCCGGCGTCGAGGTGCGGGACCGCCACGGTCACCGGGCCCGGGGTGGAGTGCAGATGGACGTCGGCCAGCCCCAGGGCCCGCTCGAGCGGTCCCTGGCTCACGGCCACGGACTGGGTCTTCTCGTGGGGCAGCACGGCGGTGCTCCGGCTCAGTCGACCGGACCGCACCGCGAGGACGTCTCCGGTCGCGGCGAAGCCGGTCCGGCGGTGCACCAGGGGGTCGAGCCACCGGGCCCGGCGCGGGGAGGTGGTGTACCGGCCCTGGGCGCCGAGGCCGTGCAGCCCTTCCCGCAGCAGGGCCGGGAGGTCGCCGCCCCCCGCACCGGACAGCGCCAGGTGCAGGACCCGGTGCACCTGGGGCAGGGTGCCCACGGGCAGCAGGGTGGAGCGCATGACGTCGCCCTCCCCCTCGGCGGCACCGTAGCCGGCCACGTTCACCCGGACCCGGTACCAGCCGAAGGGCCGCCAGAGCAGGGGCTGGTCGACGCCCACGGCCTGGATCCGCCCCGCGGGAACGGTCTGGGACCGGACGCCGAACAGTCCGTAGCGCACGCGCAGGCCCTCGGGCACCCGGAGCAGCCGGAAGTGGTAGCCCTGCTCGACCCGGCGGTAGGTGATGGCGCCGAAGCTGACCAGTCCGGGCAGCCAGGCCGCCAGCATGGCCGGCCCGGCCCGGGAGTCGACCAGGAGCGAGACCGGAGCGGCCACCAGCAGCACCGCCAGGACCACGGCGGAGCCCGAGGCCAGCACCGAGCCGATCAGCCGCGG
The DNA here is from genome assembly GCF_044462225.1 of Kocuria kalidii. Taxonomy (NCBI): domain Bacteria; kingdom Bacillati; phylum Actinomycetota; class Actinomycetes; order Micrococcales; family Micrococcaceae; genus Kocuria; species Kocuria kalidii. The sequence continues at coordinate 69,800 of NZ_JBISWJ010000028.1, forward strand.
CACCGGCACCCCGAGCACCGGACGCTCCTCGTCCCCCGTGACCGCCCACGGCGCCGGGCGCCGCGCCGGACCGGTGGAGACCCCGCGTGCGCCACCGGCGGCCGGAGCGGAGGAGCCCCGACCCGGCGCGGCCAGGCCGAGCCGGCCCAGCAGCTCACCGCGCAGCTCGCGGGCCTGGGGGTGCGTGAGGTAGGACAGGGACACCGCCGACTGCCCGGCGTCGGCCACCTCGAACTTCAGCTCGGCCAGTCCCAGCAGCCGGGGCAGGAAGGGGCGGTGGATGTCGATGGCCTGCACCCGGTCCAGCCGGGCCTGGCGCTCCTGCCGGAAGAGCACCCCGGAGCGGATCCGCACGTGCTCCGGCGTCACCTGGTAGCGGGTGAACCACCACGAGACCAGAACCGCCGCCGCAAACACGAGCAGCACGAGGACCAGGACACCGGCGAACACCCACCAGAAGAGGGCGCCCATCTGCGCGGGGTCGAAGTCCTGGGACGGCACGGCGTCCCCGCGGCCCAGGAAGGCGTTCACGACGTCGTCGAGGACGATGTTGACGATGGCGCCCGCGATCACGAGCATCGCGAGCCACCCCTTGACCACCGGCGTCAGCGGGTGGACACGGTGCCACTGCGGAGCCGCCGCGGGGGCGGGCACAGCGCTCACAGGCCCGCCAGGAGGGCCTCGCCGCGCGCGGTGAGCCGTTCGCGCAGCCGGGAGGCCTCGGCGTGCTCCACCCCGGGGATCTCGGCGTGGCTGCCCACGGCCGCGGTGTGCAGCTTCACGGTGGCCAGGCCGAAGCTGCGCTGGAGCGGGGACACCGACACGTCCACGTACTGCATCCGCCCGTAGGGGATGACCGTGACCCGCTGGTACAGCAGGCCGCGCCGCACGAGCAGGTCCTCCCCGCGCTCGGCGTAGCCGATCGCCCGGACCCGCCTCGGCGCCAGCAGCACGGAGACCAGACCCGCGGCCAGGGCGGCGGCGGGCAGGAGCAGCAGCAGGCCCAGGGGTGCGTCGGACCAGACGCCCGTGGCGGCCAGCACCGCCGGCCAGCCGAGGGCGACGAGCCAGAACAGGGTGCCGAGGAGGGTGGAGAGGACCACCACGGAGATGTGCTGGGGCGAGACCCGGGTCCAGGCCAGGCCCTCGGGGTCGATCGCGGGATTCGTCAGGGGCACCCGGTCACCGGGCGTTCCGGCCATGGGGCCTCCGCCGGCCTCGCGGGCGGATCTCACGGGCATAACCACCTTCTCCTTCGGGGAGCTCCTTCTCCCGTCCCCTACGGTACTCGGCGCCCTCCTCGGCGTCGGGATCCTCCGGCGGCAGCTTGCAGAAGCCCTCCACGATCCAGCCCACGACGACGAGGACGAGTCCGGCCGCGGCGTGGGCCAGGCCGGCCCACAGCGGCCCCTGGTCGGACCGGACGGACACCAGGGCGAGCTGCTCGACCGCGACGGCGGCGTGCCAGCCGGTCAGCATCGCCCCCGCCCAGGCCGCCGCCTGCGCGGCGGCGGCGGTGCGGGCCGCGACGAGCGGGTCGAAGCGCTGCGGGTGCGCTCCGTCCTGGTGCCGCTTGACCCGCACGCCGAGCACCAGCAGACCGACGGACACGGCGGCGACGGCCGCGAGCGAGACCCACGGCAGGATCAGCAGCGGTCCTCCCGCCCCGGTCGACAGGCGGTTGGCGGTCCAGCCGACGGCACCGGCGGCGGCGGCGCACATCAGCAGCGCCCGGACGGTGAGCACGTGCACGGCGGCTCCCCTCAGTCCCGGTCCCCGCCGGCGGCGGGCCCGTCGGGCAGCAGGGGGACCGTGTCGGGCCCGAGCCCGCCGAGGTCGGGCGCCCGGCGGGCGAGCTCCGCGACGCTGCGCCCGCCGAGGGTCGCGCCGGGGTCCATCAGGGCCCAGGGGACGAGCACGAACGCACGGGTGGAGGCGCGCAGGTGGGGCACGGTGAGGTCCGGCTCGTCGAGGTGCAGGTCCCCGTAGACGATGACGTCGACGTCCAGGGTGCGGGGGCCCCAGCGCTGGGTGCGGGTGCGGTGGTGGAGCTCCTCCACCTCCTGGCACGCCCGGAGCAGCGCGAACGGGCTCAGGTCGGTCTCCACCTCGACGACGGCGTTGAGGTAGTCCGCCTGCCCGTCCGGTCCGCCGACCGGCTTGGAGCGGACGATCGGCGAGGCCCGGGTGAGCGTGATCCGCGGGTGGGCGGCGAGGTCGCGGGCGGCGCGGCGCAGGGTGGCCTCCCGGTCGCCGAGGTTGGCGCCGAGGGCGAGGACGGCCAGAGTGCTCACGTCAGTGCTCCCGGTAGATGGTGACGGACACGTCGGAGAACGTCACCTCGATGGGCGCCTTGGGCTTGTGCACGGTGACCTCCACCGCCTCGAGCGGGAAGCGCTCGAGCAGCCGCCGGGCGATCCGGTCGGCGAGGGTCTCGAGCAGGTTCACGCTGGGACCGATCACGATGTCCCGGACCTCCTCGGCGACCTCGCCGTAGTGGGCGGTCAGGGCGACGTCGTCCGAGGCCCCCGCCGCGGCCAGGTCCAGGTACATGGCGAGGTCCACGAAGAACGGCTGGCCGCTGCGCTTCTCCTGGTCGAAGACCCCGTGGTAGCCCACCGCTCCGATGCCCAGGAGGTTGATGCGGTCGCGGCGGTCGGGGGACCGGGTGGCGGAAGCCTGGACCTGCGTCCGGCCCGCCCGCTCCCCGGCCCGGACGCGGCCGGCGTCCGGTTCCTCGCGCGGCACCCGGGTCACCGGTCCGCTCCGGAGGCTGCCGCCGGCGGCACGCCGGCGTCCGCGCCGGGACGCAGCACGGCCGGTTCCACGCCGAGCCAGGCGTGCGCGGCCGCCACGGCGTCGGCGCTGGGGCGGACGTCGTGGACGCGGACGCACCACGCGCCCGCGTGGGCGGACAGTGCGCTGACCGCGGCGGTCGCGGTGTCCCGGCCGGTCGCGGGGCGGGGGGTCCCGTCCTGCTCGAGCAGGGCGCCGAGGAAACGCTTCCGGGACGCGCCCACGAGCACCCGGTGGCCCGTGGCGGTGAGCCGGTGCAGACCCCGCAGCAGCTCCCAGTTCTGCGCGCCGCGCTTGGCGAAGCCCAGTCCCGGATCCAGGACGATCCGCTCGGGAGCCAGTCCCGCGTCGACGAGCCGGTCGCGGAGCCCCTCGAGCTCCCCCAGGACGTCGCCGACGACGTCGTCGTAGCCCGCGAGGCCGTCCATGGTGTCCGGGGTGCCCCGCGCGTGCATGAGGACGTAGGGGGCCTGCCGCCGCGCGACGAGGTCGATCATGTCCTGGCCGACGGACAGCCCCGAGACGTCGTTGACGACGTGCGCCCCCGCGTCCAGGGCGGCCTCCGCGGTCCCGGCGTGCAGCGTGTCGACGCTGAGCACCGCGCCGGCCGCGGCGAGGGCCTCGACCACGGGCAGGATCCGGCGCCGCTCCTCGGCCGGGGGGATCCGCTCCGAGCCGGGCCGCGTGGACTCACCCCCGACGTCCACGATGTCGGCGCCGTCCGCCATCATCCGCAGCCCGTGCGCGACCGCGGCCTCGGGCCCGGAGTGCGCGCCGCCGTCGCTGAAGGAGTCGGGGGTGACGTTGAGGACGCCCATGACCAGCGTCCGTCCGGTGGGCAGGTTCTCGAACGAGCCCCAGCCGGCGGGCCGGTGCTCGGAGTCGGGGCGGGGCGCTGTGCTCACGTGCTCAGCGCCCCAGGATGAGGCTCATCGCCTCGGCGCGGGTGGCGGACTCCCGCAGCTGGCCGCGCACGGCCGAGGTCACGGTCCTCGCACCGGGCTTGCGCACCCCGCGCATGGACATGCACAGGTGCTCGCACTCGACCACCACGATCACGCCGGCCGGCTGCAGGTGCTCCACGATCGCGTCCACGATCTGCGTGGTGAGCCGCTCCTGGACCTGGGGCCGGCGCGCGTAGAGGTCCACGAGGCGGGCGAGCTTGCTCAGGCCGGTGACCATGCCGTCGTGACCGGGGATGTAGCCCACGTGGGCGTGGCCGTGGAACGGCACGAGGTGGTGCTCGCAGGTCGAGTAGAAGGGGATGTCCTTCACCAGGACCATCTCGGAGTGGCCGATGTCGAAGGTCGTCCCGAGGATCTCGGCGGGGTCCTGGTGCAGACCGGCGAACATCTCCGCGTACGCCCGCGCCACCCGCCCCGGGGTGCCCCGCAGGCCGTCCCGGTCGGGATCCTCGCCGATGGCCAGGAGGAGCTCCCGCACGGCCGCGGCCACCCGGGCCTGGTCGACCGCCCCGGCACCCGCCTCCAGTGCCGGGGCGGGGTCCGGGTACGGCGGGTCGAAGGCGTCCGCGTCCGGGTCGTGCGCGTTCGTGTGCTGGGTGCTGGCCTGCTGGCGCAACGCGCCCTCCTTCGGGATCTACCGGGGCTGCCGGCCGGAACGGGAGTCGGTGGCCGCGACCGGTCGTCGCTCCATCCTAGGCCCGGCTCAGTCCGTGCCGGTCTCCGTGCTGGTCTCCGTGGTGCTCGAGGAGCCCGCACCCTCCGCCGCCGGCGTCGAGTGCCCGCGCTCCGGCACCTCGAGGGGGTGCTCCGGCTTGGCGGCCGCCGCCTGGTCCTGCGGCGCCAGGGTCGCCGGGTCCTGGGCGTGGATCCGCCGGGCCTCCTCGCGCTCGGCCTGGGTGACCACGGGCGGGTCCTCCGAGAGCGGGCGGGTGTCCTTGGACAGCCACACCGGTCGCAGGTCCCGCTGCCGGATGTCGTGGAAGAGGTCCGCGATCTGCGCCTCGTTGAGCGTCTCCTTCTCGAGCAGCTCGAGGGCGAGCCGGTCGAGGACGGGACGGTTCTCCATCAGGATCTGGTGCGCCTCGTCGTGCGCCTGGTCGAGCAGCGCCCGCACCTCCTCGTCCACGATCGCGGCGGTGCGCTCGGAGTACTCCCGGCCCGAGCCGGCCGCGTCCCGGCCGAGGAACGGCTCGGAGCTGTCCCCGCCCAGCTTGATCGAGCCCACGCGGGCGCTCATGCCGTACTGGGTGACCATCTTGCGGGCCGTGTCCGTGGCCTTCTGGATGTCGTTGGACGCACCGGTGGACGGGTCCCGGAACACGATCTCCTCCGCCGCGCGCCCGCCCATGGCGTAGGCCATCTGGTCGAGCAGCTCGTTGCGGGTGGTCGAGTACTTGTCGTCCATGGGCATGACCATGGTGTAGCCCAGGGCCCGACCGCGGGGCAGGATCGTGATCTTCGTGACGGGGTCCGTGTTGCGCAGCGCCGCGGCCACGAGCGCGTGCCCGCCCTCGTGGTAGGCGGTGACCTTGCGCTCGAGCTCCTTCATGATCCGGCTGCGCTTCTGCGGGCCGGCGATGACGCGGTCGATCGCCTCGTCCACGGCCCGGTCGTCGATGAGCTGGGCGTGGGAGCGGGCGGTCAGCAGCGCCGCCTCGTTCATCACGTTGGCGAGCTCGGCGCCCGTGAAGCCCGGGGTGCGCTTGGCCACGGCCGCGAGGTCCACGTTGTCGGCGAGCGGCTTGCCCTGGGAGTGCACCCGGAGGATCTGCAGGCGGCCCTTCATGTCGGGGGCCTCCACGCCGATCTGGCGGTCGAAGCGTCCCGGGCGCAGGAGCGCGGGGTCGAGGACGTCCGGCCGGTTGGTCGCGGCGATGAGGATGACGTTGGTCGTGGCGTCGAAGCCGTCCATCTCGACGAGGAGCTGGTTGAGGGTCTGCTCGCGCTCGTCGTTGCCGCCGCCCATGCCGGCGCCGCGCTGGCGGCCCACGGCGTCGATCTCGTCGACGAAGATGATGGCGGGGGCGTTCTCCTTGGCCTGCTGGAACAGGTCCCGCACGCGCGAGGCGCCCACGCCCACGAACATCTCGACGAAGTCCGAGCCGGAGATCGAGAAGAAGGGGACGCCGGCCTCGCCGGCCACGGCCCGCGCGAGCAGGGTCTTGCCGGTGCCGGGAGGGCCGTAGAGCAGCACGCCCTTGGGCACCTTCGCGCCGAGGGCGGTGAAGCGCTCGCGCTCCACGAGGAACTGCTTGATCTCGTCCAGCTCCTGCACGGCCTCGTCCGCGCCGGCGACGTCGGCGAAGGTCACCGTGGGGTTGTCCTTGTCGAACATCTTCGCCCGCGAGCGGCCGAAGCGCATGACCTGCGACCCGCCGCCCTGCATCCGGGCGAACACGAACCAGAAGATGGCCAGGATGATCAGGAACGGCAGCATGAAGCCGAGGAGGCTCGTGAACCAGTTGGACTCGACGGGCTGGTCCGTGAAGCCTTCGAGGTCGGCGGCGTTCATCGCGTCGATGACCTCTTCGCCGCGCGGGGTGACGTAGTAGAACTCGACGCTGGTCCCGAGGTCCTGGCCGTCGAGGGTCAGCTCCTCCTCGAGCTGGAGCTCGACCTTCTGCTGGCCGTCGTAGATCTTGGCCTCGGAGACCTCCCCGTCCCGCAGCAGCTGCAGACCCACGTTGGTGTCCACGCGCCCGGAGGAGCCCGTGGTGAGCGTGCCCACGAGGGGGAAGAGGATCAGGACGGCCAGCAGGACCCAGAACCAGGGTCCTCTGAAGAAGTTGTTGGGTTTTTTCGCCGTGGCCAAGCCGCTGATCCTCCCGTGGATGGTTGTCCGCTCCCCCGCGGACCGGGCCCGCCCAGGGCCGGGGGTCCAGGGGACGCAGACCTACAATGTACAGCCCGGCCTCCGGGACTCACCCCGAACGGCCCGGGAGTTCCCTGTCAGCGGACAGCGGTTCCCGGCCGGCCCGGCGGGCGGTGCACGGCGTCCGGCCCGGAGGGGCACCCGCCGAGCCCCGGGCCGCCCGTGCTCACTCGTAGACGTGGGGCGCGAGCGTCGCGATGCAGTCGAGGTTGCGGTACCTCTCGGCGTAGTCGAGCCCGTAGCCCACCACGAACTCGTTGGGGATGTCCCAGCCCACGTACCTGACGTCGATGGAGGTCTTCGCCGCCTCCGGCTTGCGCAGCAGGGCGCAGATCTCCACCGAGGCGGCGTCGCGGGACTCCAGGTTGGCGCGCAGCCAGGAGAGGGTCAGGCCGGAGTCGATGATGTCCTCGACGATCAGCACGTCCCGGCCCGAGAGGTCGGTGTCGAGGTCCTTGAGGATGCGGACCACGCCCGAGGACTTGGTCCCGGAGCCGTAGGAGGACACGGCCATCCAGTCCATGGGGTACTGCCCCTGGAGCGCCCGGCACAGGTCGGCCATGACCATCACCGCGCCCTTGAGCACGCCCACCAGCAGGACGTCCCGGCCCTGGTAGTCGGCGTCGACGGCGGCCGCCAGCTCGGCGATCCTCGCCTCGATCTCTTCCTTGCTGAACAGGACCTCGGTGAGATCCCCCTGGACGTCCTCAGCCTTCACGGCGCTCCTCGTGTGGTGCGTTTCAAGCGGATGCGGTGCGGTCGGCGCCCGCGGGCAGCGGGCGGACGAGCTCCAGGTGCCCGGGGCCCCGGGTGCCCGCCGGCGGGCGGCGGCGCCACACCGACACCTTACCCGCCATCTGCACGGGGCCCGCGGCGCCGTGCCCCGCGGCGAACTCGTCCAGCGCGCCCAGCCGCTCGTACGCCGGGGTCTCGCCGCCGGCGGCGACCACGGCCGCCGACAGGGCGCGGCGGCGCAGCGCGGGGTGCGAGGCCCGCAGCGTGGCGAGGTCGAGCAGCAGGGATCCGGCACTCCGCGGCGCGGCGGCGCGGGCGTGCCCGAGCAGCTCCCGCGCGGCCTCCTCGAGGTAGTCGGCGTCCGGGCCGAGGATCGCCGCCGAGCGGGCCAGCGCGCGGGCCAGCCCCGGGCCGAGCTCCTCCTCCAGGAGCGGGAGCACGCGGTGGCGGACCCGCGAGCGCATCAGCGAGGTGTCCCGGTTCGTGGGGTCGTGCCAGGGCTCGAGCTGCTCGGCGGCGCAGATGCGCAGGGTCTGCTCGCGGGAGAGGCCGAGGAACGGACGGAGGTAGGTGACGCCGTCGAGCACCCGCACCGGCGGCATCCCGGCGAGCGACCGGGTGCCGGAGCCACGGGCCAGGCCCAGCAGCACGGACTCCGCCTGGTCGTCCAGGGTGTGGCCGAGCAGGACGGCGTCGGCCCCCGTGCGCCCCACGACGTCCGCGATGCCGGCGTACCGGGCGGTGCGCGCCGCCATCTCGGGCCCGCCCGCGTCCCGGCGCACGGTCACGGCGACGACGACGACGGGCGTCAGCCCCGTCTCCTCGAGGGTGCGGGCGGTGCGGGCCGCGACCGCCGCGGAGTCCTGCTGCAGGCCGTGGTCGACCACCACGGCGCCCACGCGCAGCGTGCCGCGCCGGGCGAAGTGGGCGGCGGCGGCGGCCAGCGCGAGGGAGTCGGGCCCGCCGCTGCAGGCCACCAGGACGAGCGGGGGCTCCGCCGACGCCCGGGGGACGTGCTGCCGGACGGAGTCGAGCACACGCCGCCGCCCCGCGGCGACGTCCGGGGACAGTCTGCCGCGGCGGGCGAGCTGGGTCACCGCCGGGCGTCCTCGCGGTCGCTCGCGGCCTGCTGGTTGTGCGCCTCGCGCACGGCCAGTCGCACGACCTTGGCCAGGGTCGGGGCGGTCTCCCCCAAGAGGTCCAGGGCGGCCTCGAGCTCCTGGCGCGGGACCACGTGGGCCAGGGCGGCCACGGCGTTGGTCTCGCTGTGGATGCCGGCCTGGATCTGCGTGGTGGACAGCACGGGCTGCGAGGCCTCGACCGCGGAGAGGACCTCCTCGATGTCGGGCGTGCCGATGCGCTGCTCCAGCATGACCAGGCGTTCGTAGACCGCCGGGTTGCCGATCTTGATCCGGCGGCCACTGTTGAGCTGCGACAGCATGGGGGCGGAGAGGCCCAGGACCTCGGCCAGCCGCCGCTGGGTGATGCCGTAGGCCTGGACCACCGTGCCGAAGCGCTCCGACAGGGGCTGGCCGTACAGCTTGACCTGCTGATCGATATTCTCTGTGCTCACGTAAAAATCTTGTCACACAAAAGTGATCCGTCCTACCGCGTGTCGCGCTGTGACCGCGGTGCGCGGATCGAGCGGGCCCCGCCGGGTCTCCATGAATCTGCATGTCAAAGGCGGGTTGGTGTGTCCTACCACACTTCCGGGCGCGCCGGGGCGGGCGCCGCTCAGCGGGACGGCGCCACGGGGCCCAGCACGCGCTCGATCCAGCGGTCGGGGTCGTGGATCTCCGCCTCCGTGGGCAGGTGCTCCGGGGCCTCCCAGATCCGGTTGAACCGGTCCAGGCCGACGGCCTCCACCACGGTCGAGACGAACCGCTGGCCGTCCTTGTACTGGCGCATCTTCGCGTCCATCCCGAGCAGGCGCCGGACGAACCGGTCGAGGCTGCCCTGCAGCTCGGAGCGCCGCTCGAAGCGCCGCCGGATCGTCTTCACGGACGGGACCACGGAGGCGTCCACCCCGTCCATCACGAAGTTGGCGTGCCCCTCGAGCAGGCTCATCACGGCGGTGAGATGGGAGAGCACCTCCCGCTCCCGCCGTCCCATGAGCAGGCCCACCACACCGAGGGAGGCCTTGGGCTCGTCGGCGCCGGAGGCGCGCCCCGGCAGCGAGCGGACCGCCTCGGTGAGCCGCGCCCCGAGGGTCTCCGCGTGGCCCATGAGGGAGTCGGCGAGCTCGTTGATCTGTTCGATCATGTGCTCGCGCAGCCACGGAGCCGCGGCGAACTGGACGCGGTGGGTCTGCTCGTGCAGGCAGACCCACAGCCGGAAGTCCTCGGGCTCGACGTTGAGCTCCCGCTCGACGGTGAGGATGTTGGGGGCGACGAGCATCAGCCGGCCGCCGGGGTGGCGCTGCGCGGCCACGGCGGAGACGAGTCCGGCGTACGGGTCGTACTGGCCGAGGACCTTCGACGAGAGGAAGCCGAGCACGGCGGCCATCTCCATGGCGGTGGCCGTCCCGCCGAGCGCGGTGGCGGCGGCGCCGAACTGCTCCGGGCGGCGCCGGCGCAGCGCCTCGACCGCCGGTTCCATCAGCACCTGGAAGGCCTGGGCGTTGGCCTTCGACCACCCGGCCCGGTCCACCACCAGCACGGTGGAGTCACGCAGGTCCCGCGCGGCCTCGAGACCGGTGATCCGGTGGACGTGGTCCACGGACGCCTCGGCGTGGCGGCGCATGGAGGCCACGGCCGCCCGCATGGCGCGCGCGGACATCCTGGGCCCCGGCGGGGTCAGCCGGGCGGCGGCGGAGGCCGCGAGGTCCCAGCGGACGATCCCGGGGACCTCCGTCTCCGGAGGTCGTTGTGCTGTGCTCATGGACTCATGCAACCACACGCCCCTGAGAGCCCCCGGCGCGCGCCGTCACAGTCGGGTCAGGGCCGCCACCGCGCGGTCCACGGCGTCCCGGGCGGCGGCCGGGTCGGTGACGTCGTTGAGGACCACGGAGAACGTCAGCAGCCGCCCTCCGTCCGTGGTGACGTGGCCGCTGAGGGCGACCACGGAGTTGAGCGTCCCCGTCTTCGCCCGGGCCAGGCCCCGCCCGGGGCGCTCGGCGTCGTCGTCGAACCGGTCGGCGAGGGTCCCGCTGCCGCCGGCCACCGGCAGGGCCCGGGCGCCCGGGGTCAGTGCACCCGTCGGGTCGGTCGCCATGGCCCGCACGACGTGCTCGAGCGCGCGGGCGGGGAGGCGGTTGCGCAGGGACATCCCGGACGCGTCGGAGAGCTCGACGCCGGCTGTGCCGACCCCCTGGGCCGCGAGCGCCCCGGCGGCGGCGGCGCGGGCGCCGTCGATGCTCGCGGGACGGTCCGCGGCCCGGGCCGCGAGCCGGGCGAGGACCTCGGCCAGGTGGTTGTCGGACTCCTGGAGCATGAGCTCGGCCTGCTCGGCGAGGGTCGCCGACTCCACGGCGGCCAGTTCCGCGGCCCCCGAGGGCGCCCGGCCGGGGGCGACCGCGGGAACGGGCGCCACCGTCCCGTCCGCGGCGAGCCGCGCGGCGAGCTCGGCGGCGAAGACCTCGGCGACGTCCTCCGCGGCGTCCACGGGCCGTTCGGCCGACGGCTCCTCCCCCGCGGGCACCCGGTGGGACCAGAAGGCCATGGGGGCGACGGGCCCGATCTGTCCCGCCGCGACGTCCCCCGCGGCCCAGTCCTCGTTGACGGCCGGGCCGGAGAACAGGCTCGCGTCCCAGTGCACGGTGGTGGGTCCGGCCGCCCCCCGCTCGGCGAGCGCCCGTGCCGTGGACTCCGCCAGGGTCCGGATGCCGGCGCGGCCCATGACGGCCTCGGGGTCGGAGCCGCCCGGGGCCAGCAGGGTGTCCCCGCCGGCGACCAGCACGACGGTGCCCGGCTCCCCGCCCCGGACGACCGTGGTGCGGAGCCGTTCGCGGGGGTCCGCGTGGGTGAGCAGGGACAGGGCCGTGACCAGCTTCTGGTTGGAGGCGGGGACCAGCGTCGCGTCCGCGTCCCGCTCGAGCAGCGGTGCCCCGGTGACGGCGTCGGCCACGAGGACGGACCGCCGCCCGGCGGGGACGTCCGCCAGGGCCGGGTCCACGGCCGCGGCCACCGCCGCGGCGCCGGGCACGGGCGCGGCCGGGTCGGGGAGCAGGGCCCCGGCCGGGGCGGGCGCCTCCTCCGGGAGGAGGCGGGCCGCCGGGAGCTCGGCCCCGCCCGGGCCGGGGGCGGGGTACCAGTGGGGGTGCAGCCAGCCCGCCAGTCCCAGGCAGCCGGCGGCCAGCAGGGCCGTCAGGGCGCGGCGACGGCGGGGGCGGGGGCGGGACCGCGACCGCGGCTGCCCGGCGGGGGGACCGGGGCGTCGGGAACTGCTCATGCTCCCATGATGGCCTCTGCGCGGGCTCCGCCGCGGCGTGCGCGCGGCCCCGGCGGTTACCACCGTCGTGGGGCCGCCGCTATCGTGGGGGTCGGATCTGCCCCACCCCGCAGGGTGGAGCGGCCGAGTTCGGCCGCTGTCAGCCCTTTCCAGCACGAGGAGAAGAACCATGGAGTTGGACGTCACCATCGAGATCCCCCGCGGATCGCGCGTCAAGTACGAGATCGACCACGAGACCGGCCGGCTCCGTCTGGACCGCGTGCTGTTCACGTCGATGCAGTACCCCGCGCACTACGGCTACTTCGAGGACAGCCTGGGCGAGGACGGCGACCCGCTGGACGCCCTCGTGCTCCTGGACTTCGAGATCGTCCCGGGCGTGCTCGTGGAGTCGCGTCCCATCGCCGTGTTCAACATGAGCGACGAGGCCGGCGGGGACGCGAAGATCCTGTGCGTGTCCACGGACAAGCGCTACGACCACATCCAGGGCCTGGACGACATCGACGAGTTCAAGCTCAAGGAGATCCAGCACTTCTTCGAGCGCTACAAGGACCTCGAGCCCAACAAGTGGGTCAAGGGCGAGGGGTGGGAGGGCCGGGAGACCGCGGAGCGTCTCGTCGCGGAGGCCCGCGAGCGCTTCGAGCAGTCCCACTACGAGTCGGCCGCGGAGGCCGAGGAGAAGGCCGCGTCCACCGACTGAGCGGCGCGGCACGACGGCGGGGGCCGGGGACCACGGGGTCCCCGGCCCCCGTTCGTGCCCGGGACGGGGACGGACGGGGGACGCGCCCGGGGCCGTCCCGCCCGGCCCGCAGGCCCTGCCGGCCGGCCCGCGGCCCTCCCGGCTTGTGACGTCCGGTCCCTGTGGTTCGATGGAGCCGGACCCGGGACGGACCCGGCGCCGTCGGAAGGAAGCGCATGTTCCTGCTGGGCCCCGAGGCGGACCTCGTCTTCTCGGCGAGCGACCTGGTGCGCGCGGCCGAGTGCCCCTACGCGAGCCTGTGCGTCCTGGACGAGAAGCTGGGGCGGGCGCCCCGCCACGCCGAGGAGCGGGACGCGATGCTCGCCCGCACGGCCGAGCTGGGCGACGCCCACGAGCACCGGGTCCTGGCCGCCCACCTGGAGGCGTTCGGGCCCTGGGACGCGGTGACGGGGCGGGGCGTCCACGAGGTCGCACCGGCCGCGCGCATGGACCGGGCCGAGCTCACGGCCAAGCACGACGAGTCCCTGGGCGCCCTGCGCGCCGGTGCGGACGTCGTCTTCCAGGCCTCCTTCTTCGACGGCGGCTTCCACGGCCGCGCCGACTTCCTCGTCCGCCGCCCGGGCGGCGCGTACGCGGTGCACGACACGAAGCTCGCCCGGCACGCCAAGGTCACCGCCCTGCTCCAGCTCGCCGCCTACGCCGACCAGCTCGAGCGGGCCGGCGTGGACGTGGCCCCCGAGGTGACCCTCGTCCTCGGCGACCAGCGGGAGGCCGTCTTCCCCGTCTCCGAGCACCTGGCGGTCTACCGCGAGCGCCGCGAACGGTTCGTCGCCGCCGCGGCCGCGCACCGGGCACGGACCGGCCCGGTGGACTGGCGGGACGACGACGTCGCCCGCTGCGGCCGCTGCGAGCGCTGCGCCCGGGCGGTCGCGGCGCACCGGGACGTGCTGCTGACCGCGGGGATGTCCGTGCGGACGCGCCGCACGCTGCGCGACCGGCACGGGGTGCGCACGATCGACGAGCTCGCGGTGCTCGAGGGCGGGAGGCTCCCGGCCGCCGTGCGGCGGCTGCGGGACCAGGCCGCGATGCAGACCGGCCGGGGCGGGGAGGACGGCGCCGTCGAGTACCCGGCGGACGGGAGGACGCGCCGGGTCGCCTACCGGGTCGAAACCACGGAGCCGGTGCGGCGGCTGCCCGCCCCCGACCCGGGGGACGTGTTCTTCGACTTCGAGGGCGACCCGCTGTGGCAGGACCCCGACGACCCCACGTCCTGGGGGCTCGAGTACCTCTTCGGCGTCGTCGAGCAGCCGCCGTCGCCGGGTGCCGCCCCCGTCTTCCGGCCGTTCTGGGCGCACTCGCGCGCCCAGGAGCGGGACGCCCTGCGGGCGTTCCTGGACTACGTGGCCCAGCGGCGCGAACGCTTCCCGGGGATGCACGTCTACCACTACGCCGACTACGAGAAGGCCGCCCTGCGCCGGCTCTCGCTCGTGCACGCGGTGGGCGAGGACGCCGTGGACGAGCTGCTGCGCGAGAACGTCCTGGTCGATCTCTACGACACCGTGCGGGGAAGCCTGCGGCTGTCGGAGAGCTCGTACTCCATCAAGAAGCTCGAGCCGCTCTACATGGGCGAGCACCTGCGCACCGGGGACGTCGTGGACGCCGGCGCCTCGGTGGTCGCCTACGCCGACTGGTGCACGGCCCGGGACGCCGGCCGGGACGAGGCGGCGCAGCGGCTGCTGGGCGGGATCGCCGACTACAACGAGTACGACTGCCTCTCGACCCTGCGGCTGCGGGACTGGCTGCTCGGCCTCGCCGGGATCTCCCCGGACCCGGCCGACCACCCGCGGCGCCCCGTCCAGGACCGGCTCGGGCTGCCCGAGCAGCTGCCGGACGCCGGGATGACCGGCGCCGAGCAGCGCCTGCACGAGTACCTGGAGGATCCCGCGGCACGGGAGGGCCTGACCGAGGTGGAGCGCACCGCCGTCGCGATGGTCGCCTCCGCCACCGGCTACCACCGCCGCGAGCGCAAGCAGTACTGGTGGTCCCACTTCGACCGCCTCGAGGGACCCGCCGAGGACTGGGAGGACACCCGCGACGTGTTCGTGGCCCAGCGGGCGGAGGTGGTCGAGGACTGGGCGAGGGACCCGGCCAAGCGCGGCAGCGCTGCGCCCACCCGGCTCCTGCGCCTCACGGGCCGGTTCGGCGAGGGCTCGACCGTGAAGCCCGGAGCCACCGGGCTGTTCCTGATGTACGGGCCCCCCGCCCCGGCCCATCTGACCGAGGAGGCCGCGCAGCGGGGCAGCGGCCGCGCCGGGGACTGGACCGCCGCGCTCGAGGCCCTCGAGGAGCACGAGGACGGGACGGCGGTGCTCACCGTGCGGGAGCGGCTGCGGAAGCCGAAGGACGCCCCGGCACCCGAGCCCTGGACGGACCTGCCGCTCGCCCTCGGCCCGGGGCGCCCGCTCGCCACCCGCTCCCTCGAGGAGTCGCTGCAGTCCCTCGCCGCCCGCACGGCCGACGCCCTGCCGGGGCTGCCCGGGCAGCCGGGCGTCGAGCTCCTCCTGCGCCGGGCGCCCCGGCCCGCGGACGGGGGCGGGCTGCCCCGGCCGCACGAGGGACCCGACGGCACGATCGACGCCGTGGTGCGGGCCCTGCAGTCCCTCGACCAGGGTTTCCTGGCGGTCCAGGGCCCTCCCGGCAGCGGGAAGACGTTCCTCGGCTCCCACGTGATCGGGCGGCTCGTGGAGGCCGGCTGGCGGATCGGGGTGGTGGCGCAGTCCCACGCCGTCGTCGAGAACCTGCTCACCGGAGTGCTGCAGAAGGGCCGCGTCGCGCCCGAGCGCGTCGGCAAGAAGCCGCCCGCCGGCCGGCCCGCGGACCGGACGGCCCCGTGGCAGGAGGTCCCGGGCAAGGACTTCGCCGGGTTCCTCGCGGAGGGCGGCGCCGTGGTGGGCGGCACCGCGTGGGACTTCTCCAACGCCGGGAACCTCGACGACGAGGCCCTGGACCTGCTCGTCGTGGACGAGGCGGGGCAGTACTCGCTCGCCAACACCCTGGCCGTGTCCCGCGCGGCCCGGCGCCTGCTGCTGCTCGGGGACCCGCAGCAGCTGCCGCAGGTCTCGCAGGGCACCCACCCCCTGCCCGTGGACGAGTCGGCACTGGGCTGGCTCTCCCGCGGCGCGCCCACGCTGCCCGCCGAGTTCGGCTACTTCCTGGACCGCACCTGGCGGATGCACCCCGCCCTGTGCGAGCCCGTCTCCGAGCTCTCCTACGCCGGGCGGCTCGGCTCCGCCCCGGCCGCCGGCCGCCGCGAGCTCGCCGGCGTGCCCCCCGGCCTGCGCACCTGCTACGTCGAGCACACCGGCAACCGCACGGCCTCGCCCGAGGAGGCCCGGCGCGTCGTGGAGCTGGCCCGCGAGTTCGCCGGGACGCCGTGGCGCCCCGGTCCGGACGCCGCGTTCACGCCGCTGGACCCCGAGGACGTGCTCGTGGTGGCCGCGTACAACGCCCAGGTCGAGCTGATCACCCGCGAGCTCGTCGCCGCCGGGCTGCGGGACGACGAGGGCGGCGGGGTCCGCGTGGGCACCGTCGACCGGTTCCAGGGCCAGGAGGCCCCCGTCGTGATCGTGTCCATGGCCGCCTCGGCCGCGGACGGTCCCCGCGGCATGGAGTTCCTGCTCTCGCCCAACCGGCTCAACGTGGCGGTCTCCCGGGGGCAGTGGTGCGCCGTGGTGGTGCGCTCCCCCGCCCTGACCGACTACCTGCCCGCCACCCCGGAGGCGCTGCAGGTGCTCGGCCGCTTCACCCGACTGTGCCGCCGCGGACTGCCCGCAGGGCTGCCGTGAGCCCCGGCCGCGTGCCCTACGTCCTGCACTTCGAGTCCCGGACGGTGGTGCTCGGCGAGCCCGCCCACCTCGAGGAGCTGGACGCGCTGCTGCGGCGCGCCGAGGTCGTGACCCGCCCCACCTACTGGCACGGCATGCGGCAGGACGAGCCGGGGGCGGCGCTCAACAGCGTGGGCACCGATCTGACGGCGGACCGCTTCTGGGACCGCGTGGACGCCGGGGCGTTCGCCGCCGCACGGTGGCCCGTGGACCTCGACGGCCCGCTCTACCTGCCGGTGCCGCCCGAGTGGCTGCAACGCGCCCGGGCGTGGGAGTACGACCCCGTGGCGCCCGCCCTGGGCGCGGCGGCACCCGGGGGGTGGCTGCGCGTCCCGGGCTGGGCCGGCACCGAGAACAACGACGCCGGGGCGTCCGTGGGACTGCTCCAGCTGACCGATCCGGACTCCTTCTGGGTCCTCGGCTCCGACGCCGACCTGGCGGAGGCCGCCGGCACGGCCAAGGAGCTGGCACGGTTCCGGCAGGGCTTCGACCGGCTCACCGCCTACTTCGGCCCCGACGACCGCATCGGCTGCCTGCGCCTGCCCCTGGTGTGCCGCGAGCCCCTGGAGGACGAGCTCCTCGCCCGCGGCGCCGACATCGAACCGCGTTTCTGGGAGTGAGTCCCGGCCGCGCCCCCGCGCCCCGGCGGCCCCCGTGCCCGATACTGGGACCGTGTACGTCGTGACCCTGGACCAGCGCCGCCGCGAGACCGGCGACCTCGTGCCGGGTCTCCTGCGCCGCCTCGCGGACCTCGAGACCGTGGTGCCGTTCCAGCGCGCCCGGGAGCACGCGGTGCAGGGCATCACCGTCGACCCCGCGGCCGCGGTCTCCGCGGCGCTCGCGGGACTGCGCGGCGGGACGTGGAGCGTGGGGATCGGGGTGGGACCGGTCCGGCTCGAGACCGCGACCGATCCCGAGGGGAGGACGGGCCTGCGCGCCGACGGCCCCGGGACGGTGCACGCGCGCCGCGCCGCCGAGGCCGCCGCCCCCGCCGGCCGGGTGCCGGTGTGCGTGCGCGCGGACGACGAACCGGCCGCGGCGCAGGCGCAGTCCGTGCTGCGCCTGCTGGGCCGGATCGTGGCGCTGCGCACCGACGCGGAGTGGCGCGTGGTCGACCTCCTCGTCCCGGGGGCCCGCGGTCAGCAGAAGGTCGTGGCCGCGGAGCTGGGCATCAGCCCGCAGGCGGTCTCCAAGGCGGTGGCGCGCGCCCTGTGGCAGGAGGAGTGGGACGCCCGGCCCGCGGCGGCCCGGCTGCTGGACCTGTGCGACCCGGCCCGGCACGGGCCGGCGGGCGGCGGGACTCAGGGCTCGACGATGAACCCTTCGGAGATCATCCACTCGTAGGCGACGTCGGCCGGGTCGCGCCCTTCGACGTCCACCTGCCGGTTGAGCTCCTGCATGACGTCGTCCGTGAGGGCCTCGGAGACGGGCTCCAGGACCTGCTCGAGCTCGGGGAACTCGTCCAGCAGCTCGGTGTTGAAGACCGGGGCCGCGTTGTAGGCGGGGAAGAACTGCCGGTCGTCCTCGAGCACGGTCAGGTCCAGGGCCGGGATGCGACCGTCCGTGGAGAAGACCTCGCCGATGTTGCATTCCCCGTCGTCGGTCGCCGAGTAGATGGCGCCGGTGTCGTAGATGCCGATGTTGTCCTCCGGCACCTCGCTGCCGCGGTCCAGGTCGTAGTGGGCGAGCATCGGGGTCAGCCCGTCGCTGCGGGAGTTGAACTCCGCCTCGACGCAGAAGGTCCGCTCCTCCACCGGCAGGTTCGCGATGTCCGAGACCGTCTCCAGCCCGTTCGCCTCGGCGTACTCGGAGCGCACGGCCATGGCGTAGGTGTTGTTCAGCGCGGCGGGCTCGCCCCACGTGAGCCCGTTGTCGAGGTCCGCCTCGTACACGGCCTCCCACTGCTCCTGCTGGTCCGGGATGCCCGTCTCGTTGCCCATGTACGTCAGCCAGGCCGTGCCGGTGTACTCGAAGGTGAGGTCGGCGTCGCCGGTGAGCATGAGCTCCCGGACGGGCTGGGACCCGGGGACGTTGGTGATGTCCTCCGTCTCGAACCCCGCTGCCTGCACGGCCAGCACCGCGATCTTGCCGAGGATGAGCTGCTCGGTGAAGTTCTTCGACGTCACCCGCACCTCGGCGTCCTCCGCGCCCGCGACGGGCTGGATGGAGCCGGGCTCGGCGTCGGGCACGTAGGCCGTGGAGGGCTCGAGCCCGCAACCGGTCAGCAGCAGGCCGGCGCAGGAGAGCAGCAGGACGCCGCCCGCGGCACGGGGAGTTCTCATCGCAGTCCCTTCGGACGCGCGACGTGCTCCACGACGCGGCCGATCCAGTCGATGGCGAGCGCCAGCAGTGCCACCAGGATCGACCCGGCGATCAGCACCCGCACGAGGTTGAGGTTGACCCCGGTGGTGATCAGCAGACCGAGCCCGCCGCCGTTGACGAACGTGGCGAGGGTCGCGGTGCCGACCACCAGGATCAGGGCGGTGCGCACACCGGCCAGCATGACCGGCACGGCCAGGGGCAGCTCGACCCGGAGCAGGACCGAGGCGGCGCTCATCCCCATGCCCCGGCCGGCCTCGACCAGGCTGCGGTCCACGCCGTCGAGCCCGACCATGGTGTTCTTCAGGACGGGCAGGATCGCGTAGACGATCAGCGCGACGACGGCGGCCTGGAAGCCGAACCCGAACCAGAACGCGAAGAGGACGATGAGGCCCACTGCGGGGGCGGCCTGACCGATGTTCGCCAGCGCGATCACCGGACCGGTCAGGAAGCGCAGCGGTCCGCGGGTCAGCAGGATGCCCACGGGGATCGCGATGAGCAGGACCACCACCGTGGCCACGACGGTCAGCTGCAGGTGCTCCAGGGTGTAGCTCCACAGCGAGGCCGGGCTCAGGGTCACGGCCTCCGTCTCCGTCAGCTCGGCCGTGGACAGCCACAGGGCGAGCAGGCCCAGCGCCACCAGGATGGCCAGGGGCTGGAGCAGGAGGCCCTTCCAGCTGCGCCGGTCGGCGTCGGCCGGCGCCGCCTGGGGCTCCGCCCCGGCTCCGGGCTCCTGCTCGGCGTCCGGGTCGGGGGCGGTGGCGTCGGGCACGTCCGTCCGGGTGCTCATCGCCCGTCCCCTCCCCCGCCGGCGGGCACCGTGGGCATCTCGCCGGTGTTGTGCCCCAGGGGTGCGTCCGCGGCGGCCACGGACCGCCGGGCCTCGGTGATGGCGGCCATGACGGTCTCGACGTAGATCACGCCCTCGAAGCGGTCCCTGGCGCCCACCACGAGTGCCGCCCCCGTGCTCGAGACGAGCATCGTGTCCAGGGCGTCGTTGAGGGTGGCGCCCGTGCCGACCAGCGGCAGCCGGTCGTTCCGGGTCCCGGGGACCGTGTCGAAGCGCTCCAGCTGGCGGCGGGACGGCCAGGACAGCGGGCGGTCGCGGTCGTCGACGACGACCACGTCCCCGGTGCCCGCCCGGTCCCCCCGCTCGAGCACCGCCCGGACGTCCTCGCCGGGCCGTGCGGTCACCGCGGGGACGAGGTCGACCTCATGGACCCGGGTCAGCGTGAGCTGCTTCAGGCCGGCGCCCGAGCCGATGAAGTCCTCCACGAACTCGTCCGCCGGCTCCGCCAGGATGCGCTCCGGCGCGTCGTACTGCACCACCCGGGCGCCCTCGTCGAAGACGGCGATCCAGTCGCCGAGCTTGACCGCCTCGTCGAAGTCGTGGGTCACGCACACGATGGTCTTCTGCAGCTCGTGCTGGATGTTGATGAGCTCGTCCTGGAGCCGCTGGCGGGTGATGGGGTCCACCGCACCGAACGGCTCGTCCATGAGCAGCACGGGCGGGTCCGCGGCCAGGGCCCGGGCCACCCCGATGCGCTGCTGCTGGCCGCCGGAGAGCTCCCGCGGGTAGCGGTCGCGGTACACGGCCGGATCGAGGGAGACGAGCTCGAGGAGCTCGTCGACGCGGGCGGCGATCCGCTGCTTGTCCCAGCCGAGCATCTTCGGGACCATGCCGATGTTGGTGGCCACGCTCATGTGCGGGAACAGCCCGCCGGCCTGGATCACGTATCCGATGCCGCGGCGCAGCTCGTCCCCGTTCATCGAGGTCACGTCCTGGTCGCCGATGACGATCCGGCCGTCGGTCGGCTCGATGAGCCGGTTGATCATCTTCAGGGTGGTCGTCTTCCCGCACCCGGAGGGGCCCACGAGCATCACGATGCTGCCCGCGGGGATCTCGAGCGTCAGTCCGTCCACAGCGGCCCGGCCCTGCCCGGGGTACCGCTTGGAGACGTTCTCCAGCAGGATCCGGGCGCCCGAGGCGGCGGAATCGGCAGGGGGTGTGCGCACGGAGTCAGACACGGATACCTCGCGATGTGGTGAGTCGGCCGAGCAGCACGAGCAGCCCGTCCAGGATGAGTGCGACGACGATGACGGCGACGACGCCGGTGACGACCGATGCGAAGGAGTTGGCGCCCCCCAGCCGGGACAGGCCGGAGAAGATGAAGCCGCCCAGTCCCGGGCCGAGCACGTAGGCGGCGATGGCCGCCACGCCCATCACCATCTGTGCCGACACGCGCATGCCGGCCTGGATGACGGGCCAGGCCATCGGCAGCTCGACCCGCAGGAAGGTCGCGGCGCGGCCCATGCCGAGCCCGCGCGCGGCCTCGACCGTGGCCTGCGGGACCCCGGCGAGCCCCACGACCGCGTTGCGCAGCACGGGCAGGACCGCGAAGAAGGTGACGACGACGACCGCGGGGGTCACCCCGAAGCCGAGCGGTGCGATGAGCAGGCCGATGAGGGCGAAGGAGGGGATGGTCAGCCCCACGGCCGAGAGGTTGTTGGCGACCGCGGTCAGCCGGGGCGAGCGGTAGCACAGGGCCGCGATGCCCACGGCCAGCAGCGTGGCGAGGACCAGGCACTGGACGACCAGCGAGAAGTGCTGCCAGCTGGCGAAGAGGATCTGCTCCCAACGGTCGGACACGTACGCGATCACGGCACACCTCTCGGTCGTCGTCGACGACGTCGTCACCCGGTCCGGGCCACCTTATCACTCGGTGGCATGGAGGTGACCCGGATCACAACGGGGCGTCGTCCGGCGGCAGGAGCGGGGCACGGACCGGCCCCGGCACGCGCACGACGTCGTGGTCGCCGCCCCGGGCCCTACAGGAGCGAGCGCAGGATGCGGGCGACCCCGTCCTCGTAGACCGTGTGGGTCACCTCGTGGCAGGCGGCCGCGACCTCGTCCGGGGACTGGCCCATGGCGACACCGCGGGCGGCCCAGTCGAGCATCTCGATGTCGTTGCGGCCGTCGCCGACGGCCACCGTGTGGGACGGGTCCACGCCGAGCCGGCGGCGGATCTGCTCGAGGGCGCTGGCCTTGGAGACGCCGTTGGCGGCGATGTCGAGCCAGGCGCTCCAGCCCACGGAGTAGGTGACGCCGTGCAGTCCGGCCTCGTCGATCGCCAGGGCGAACTCCTCCGGGGTGTGCTCGGTGCTGTACACGACCATCCGCACGGCCTTCATCCGCGCGAGCTCCCGCAGATCCACGCCGAGCGCCTCGATGCCGAAGGACGCGTCCTGGAAGCGCTCCGTGGAGTAGAAGGACCCGTCCTCCGTCTCGAGGGCGAACTTCGCGGTGGGCAGGCGCTCCTCGAGGGCCTCGAGGGCCTGGCCGGGGTCGAAGGAGACGCACTCGAGCACCCGGTGGTAGTCGGGCAGCTCCGGGTCGAGCTCGAGCGTCATGCCCCCGTTGGAGCACACCGCGTAGCCGCGCTCCTGGCCGATGAGCTCCACGACGGGCAGGGTGGCGCCCTTGGAGCGGCCGGTGGAGATGACGACGTGGTGGCCGGCCCCGATCACGGCCCGGGCGGCATCGCGCACGGTCGGGGACATGTGGCCGTCGTGGTCGACGAGGGTTCCGTCGACGTCGAGGGCCACCAGGTAGCGGACGCCCGCCTCCTTCTTCCACCCGTTCGAGCGGGGCGGCTGGACCTTGAGCGGGACCCGGACGTCGGCGGCGGAGCGCGCGGGCGCCGTCGTGCCGCCGGCCGTGTCGCTGAGGTCCTCCGAGTGCTCGACCTTCAGCGGGACGGTGGAGTTGATGCCGACGAGTTCGTGCTGGTCCTCGGTGCCAGCGGTCTTTTCTTTTGTCATGCGGGTCATGGTGCCACATCACACCGACAGGGTGGCCGAGATTTCGATGTGAGATGAACGGGAGCCCAACGCCGTCCGGCGGCTCAGCGACGGACGGGGATGACCTCCTGGCCGCGCAGGTAGGGCCGCAGCGCCTCGGGGACGCGCACCGAGCCGTCGGCCAGCTGGTGGGTCTCGAGGATCGCGGCCAGCCACCGCGTGGTCGCCAGCGTCCCGTTGAGGGTGGCCACCGTGCGGGTGCCGCCCTTGCGGGCCCTGCCGGCCGCGTCCGTGCTCCCGGGCAGCCGCTCCCGGATGTTGAGCCGGCGCGCCTGGTAGGTGGTGCAGTTCGAGGTCGAGGTCAGCTCCCGGTACCTGCCCTGCGTGGGCACCCACGCCTCGCAGTCGAACTTGCGGGCGGCGGAGGTGCCGAGGTCCCCGGCGGCGGTGTCGATCACGCGGTAGGCGAGCTCGCACTTGGCGAGCATCTCCTCCTCCCACGCGAGCATCCGGGCGTGCTCCGCCTCGGCGTCGTCCGGGGAGCAGTAGACGAACATCTCGAGCTTGTTGAACTGGTGCACGCGGATGATGCCCCGGGTGTCCTTGCCGCCGGAGCCGGCCTCGCGGCGGTAGCAGGAGGACCACCCCGCGTAGCGCAGCGGCCCGTCGGCGAGGTCGAGGATCTCGTCGGCGTGGAACCCGGCGAGGGGCACCTCGGAGGTGCCCACCAGGTACAGCTCGTCCTTGCCCACGTGGTAGATCTCGTCCGAGTGCGCGACGTCGAAGCCCGTGCCGCTCATGATCTCGGGACGCACGAGGTTCGGCGTGGTCATGGGGACGAACCCGTTGTCCACGGCCTGGTCCTGGCCCATGAGCAGCAGGGCGGTCTCGAGCCGGGCGACGTCCCGCTTGAGGAAGTAGAACCGGGCGCCGGAGACCTTGGCCCCGCGCTCCATGTCGATGCCGTCCACGAGCTCGCCGATCTCGAGGTGGTCCCGCGGGTCGAGACCCTCGGCGGCGAAGTCCCGGGGCTCCCCGACGGTCCTGAGCAGCACGTAGTCGTCCTCGCCCCCCGCGGGGACGCCCTCGAGGACGAGGTTGTCCACGACGGCGACGAGCTCGTCCTGCCGGGCCCGGGCGGCCTCCGAGGCCGCCTGCGCCTCCTTCACCCGGCCGGCCAGCTCCTTCACCTCCGCGAGCAGCGCCTGCTTATCGTCGCCCTGGGCTCGGGCCACCTGCTTGCCGAACGCGTTCTGCTCGGCCCGCAGGGACTCGTACTCGGTGATCAGGTTGCGGCGCTCGACGTCCGCCTCCAGGATCCGGTCGATCAGGGAGACGTCCGCCCCGCGGGCACGCTGCGAGGCACGGAAGAGGTCGGGGTTCTCACGGAGCTCGTTGATGTCGATCACCCTGACAGGGTACCCAAGTCCCCCGGGCCCGGCCGGGTTAGGGTGGAGGCCCGCCGCGGTCCGCCCGGCGCTCCGGGTCCGCGGCGCCGTGCCGTGGGACCGCCGTCCCCACCGCACGGTGCCGCCGGTCCCCCGGCGCCGCCCAACCGAGGAGTCCGCTCGTGACCGCCACCGCCGTGGCCCCCAAACGGGTCGCCGTCGTCATCAATCCCATCAAGGCCGACTCGGACGTCGCCCGCGACGCCGTCATCATCGGGTGCCGCAAGGGCGGGCTCCCGGACCCCGTGTTCTTCGAGACGGCGGCGGACGACCCGGGCACCGCCATGACCCTGCAGGCCCTCGAGCAGGAATTCGACCTGATCATCGCCGCCGGCGGCGACGGCACCGTGCGCGCCGTGGCGGAGACCCTCGTCGGCCACGACACCCCGCTGGGCCTCATCCCCCTGGGCACCGGCAACCTCCTGGCCCGCAACCTGGGCGCCGACCTCGGCGATCCGCACCGCAACGTGGACATCGCGCTCTTCGGGGCGGAACGGGCCATCGACATGGCCACGTTCCAGGTGGAGCTCCAGGACGGCACCGTGCGGGAGCACGCGTTCTGCGTGATGGGCGGGGCCGGCTTCGACGCCCAGATCATGACGGACACGAGGGACGAGCTCAAGAAGCTGGTCGGGTGGGCCGCCTACGGCGAGGCCGGCGTCCGCCACCTGATCGCGCCCCCGCGGTGGGCCCGGTTCCGGATCGACGACGGCGAGTGGCAGAGCCGCCGCGTCCGCTCCGTGATGGCCGCCAACTGCGGGATCCTGACCGCGGGTCTGATCCTGGTGCCGCAGGCGAAGATCAACGACGGCGTGCTGGACCTCGTGGTGATGTCCCCGCGCAGCACGCTCGAATGGGCGCTGATGGCCGCCAAGGTCGTGTTCCGGCAGCGGCGCGACCTGCCCGTGATCGAGTTCTTCGCCGCGCAGAAGGTGCGCGTGGAGTTCCACGAACCCATCGAGTCCCAGATGGACGGGGACGGCACCGGGCTGATCAGCGGCTTCGAGTCCGAGATCCTGCCCGGCGTGCTCTCCGTGCGGGTGCCACCGTCGCAGGGCGACTGAGCCCGGGCACGGGGACCGGTGCCCGGACCCGGCGCTCAGTCCACAGGCTCGGGGCGGCGGCTCAGTCCCGCCACGAAGGCGCCCACGAGGGCGAGCAGGGCCAGCCCCACGGCCACGAGCGGGCCCTGCCCGCCGTCCACGGACGAGGATCCCGGCACCGGGAGGATCCGGGAGGCGGGCACGAGGTCGTGCTCGTCGACGGTCTGCGGGCCCCCGACGACGGGGGCCGGGCCCAGCTCGGCACGCACGACCGGGACGGGCTCGGGCGGCGCGGCCGCCGCCGGCGCGGCGGCGAGCGAGCAGGCCAGGACGGCGGACGCGGCGGACAGGGCGAGTCGGCGGACGGCGGGAGCGGGCATGGTGGCACCTCCGGTCGGGCTCGGTCCCGACCCGGGGGGTCGATCGACACCGGCTGAAGATCGCGGGCACGGACGCGCCCGCACTCCCCATGGTGCATGTATTCGCAATTGCTAACAAGCGGGGGGCGGTGCGCGTCCCCGCGTTACGCGGACCCGGCGACCTCCGGTGCCGGCGGGGTCCGCGGACCGTGGTCGGCGCCGCGCTGCAGGGCCGCGACCCAGGCCTCCGCCTCCCGGAAGGCGCCGTCGGAGTGGTGCCGGGCGACCGTCGCCACCTTGTGGTCGGCCCGCGGGTAGGAGCCGAGGAAACGGGTGCTCGGGCAGACCCGGCGCAGCCCCTCGAGGGCGTCCGCCACCCGGGCGTCCAGGATGTGCCCGTCCACGTCCACGCTGAAGAAGTACTCCCCGAGGAAGTTGCCCGTGGGGCGGGACTCGATCCGGGAGAGGTTGACCCCCCGTGTCGCGAACTGTTCGAGGATCTCCATCAGGGCACCGGCACGGTCCTCCCACAGCGGGACGACGAGCGTGGTCCGGTCGGCCCCCGTGCGCCGCGGCAGGGGCGTCTCCGGCCGGGCCACGAGGACGAACCGGGTGACGGCCGCGCCGTTGTCGCCGATGTCCTCCGCCAGCACCTCGAGCTCGGGGTGCTGCTCGACGACCACGGGCGAGCAGACCGCGGCGTCGAAGCCGGCGCTCCGTCCCGGCTCCTCGCGCCCCGGCCCGCCGGGGAGCAGCGCGAGGGCCGCCGCCGCCGTGGAGGACGCGGGGACGTAGTCCACGCCCGGCAGGTGCTCGTCCGCCCAGCCCCGCACCTGCGCCCAGGCGTGGGAGTGCGTGGAGACGGCGCGGACGTCGGCGAGCGCCGTGCCCGGCGGGGCCACGAGGACGAAGCTGATGGGCACGAGCGCCTCCCGGACGATGCGCAGCTCGCTGCCCGTGGCCACCGCGTCGAGGGTCGCGGTCACACCGCCCTCGACCGAGTTCTCGATGGGCACCATGGCGGCGTCGACCTCGCCGGAGCGCACGGCCGCCAGCGCGACGGGCACGGAGGACACGGGCAGACGCTCGGCCTCGCGGGCGCCCTCCACGCCCAGCAGCGCGGCCTCGGTGAAGGTCCCGGCGGGCCCCAGGTAGGCGTATCTCACCGGACGGTCGGGGTCTCGCCCGTCTCGGACACCATGGGCTTCTCGGCGTCCATCCACGCCCCCATGCCGCCCAGGACGTTGACGGGGTCGAAACCGTACTGCTGGAGGTAGGCCGTCGCCTTGAGGGAGCGGCCGCCGGAACGGCAGATCACGTACACGTCCTCGTCCACGGGCACCTCGCCGTAGCGCTCCGGGAGCTGCCGCAGCGGGATGTGCTGGGCGCCGTCGATGTGCCCGGCCTCCCACTCCTCGTCCTCGCGCACGTCCAGGACGCGCGCGCCCTCCGGGATCTCCTCCACCGAGGCACTGGGCAGGTTGTCCAGGTTGTCCATCGTCCGGGTCCTCTCGTCGGGAACGGTTCTTCCGGGAACAGCCTAGTCCGCGCCGCTCCGCCCCGAGCCTCCGCCCGGCCCTTCCAGGCGGCACACAGAAACGAAACAATCCCTGTATAGATTGTGCCCTCGCCGCCGGGAGTGCCGCGCGGCGGGTCCGGCCGGGCACCGCACCCCGGTGTCCTCGACAGAAGGAAGAACGCCCATGAGCACCACCGATCCCCGGAGTGCCACGCCGGCCGCCCCGGACCGTGCGGACCACGGCTTCAAGAAGGTCCTGGGCCGCCTCGACGCGATCGCCCTCGGCTTCGGCGCGATGATCGGCTTCGGCTGGGTCATCCTCACCGGCGACTGGCTCGCCGAGGCCGGGACCATGGGCGCCGTGCTGGCCCTCGTCGCCGGCGGGCTCATCATGGCCGTCGTGGGCCTGGTCTACGGCGAGCTGGTCGCCGCCATGCCGTACGCGGGCGGGGAGCACAACTACCTCCTGCGCGGGATGGGCGCGCGCTGGGCCTTCGTGGGCTCCTGGGCCATCACGGGCGGCTACATCACCATCGTCGCCTTCGAGGCCGTCGCGGTGCCCCGCACCGCCCAGTACATCTTTCCGGGCCTGAGCCAGATCCCGCTGTGGACGGTGGCCGGCTTCGAGGTGAACCTGACCTGGGCACTGGTCGGGTCGCTGGCGGCCGTCCTCATCACCGGGATCAACATCCGCGGCGTCAAGCACGCCTCCGTGGTCCAGATGTTCGTCATCCTGTTCCTGCTGATCGTGGGGCTCATGATGCTCTTCGGCGCCTTCACCGAGGGTTCCGCGGCCACCATGGAGCCGTTCTTCACCCCCGGCGCGGCCGGCTTCTTCCTCGTGCTCGTGACCGTCCCGTTCCTGTTCGTCGGCTTCGACGTCATCCCCCAGGTCTCGGAGGAGATGCACCTCCCGCCGAAGAAGCTCGGCGGGACCATCATCGTCTCGGTGCTGCTCGCGGCGGCCTGGTACGTGATGGTCGTGCTCACCACCTCCGCGTCCATGTCCGCCGAGGACCTCTCCGGCGCGGACATCGCCGTGGCCGACGCCATGGGCTCCGCCTTCGACAGCACGATCGTGGCCAACCTGCTGATCGCCGGGGGCCTCGCGGGCATCCTGACCTCCTGGAACTCCCTGCTCATGGGCGCTTCCCGCCTGCTGTGGGCGCTCGGCAACTCCCGGATGGTGCCGCTGTGGTTCGGCCGGCTGCACCCGAAGTACGGCACCCCGGCCAACGCCCTGCTCTTCATCGGCGCCGTGTCCTTCGTCGCGCCGTTCTTCGGCGCGGAGATGCTCGGCTGGCTCGTGGACTCCGGCTCCCCCTCGATCGTGATCGCCTACGCCCTGGTCTCGGTGGTGTTCGTGATCCTGCGCCGGCGGGAGCCGGACATGGAGCGGCCCTTCCGGATCGGCGGCGGCGGCCACGGCGGCACGGCGATCGGTGTGCTCTCGGTGGTCCTGTGCCTCGCCCTGATCAGCCTGTACGTGCCCGGGATGCCCGCCTTCCTGAGCGCGCCCGCCTGGACGATCTTCGGGCTGTGGTGGCTGCTGGGGCTCGTGTTCCTGCTGCGGATCCCCACCGGGATCCGGCCCGGCCCCGACGCCGAGCACCGGCTCGTGGCCGAGGTCGAGCGCCGGCGCGGCGGGGACCGGTCCTGACACGGCCACCGCTCCGGGAACGGCCGGCCTAGGCTGTCCCCGGCGCGCCGAGGAGGAGGAGGTCTACCCATGGTCACGGTCGGCCAGGTGCTCGGCCTGCCCGGGCTCGGCCTGGAGCCCGTCGTCGAGGTGGGGTCCGACCTGCCGGTGAGCTGGGTGGTGACCAGCGAGCTCGCCGACCCCACCCCGTACCTCGAGGGCGGTGAGGTGCTCCTGCTGACCGGCATCCACGCGTCCGCCCGCGCGCACTCCTGGGACGAGTACGTCCGCCGGCTCACCGACCGGGGCGTGGTGGCGCTGGGGCTGGGCACGGGGGAACGGCTGTCCTACCGCGGGGTGCCGGACCCGCTCGTCTCCGCGTGCCGGGAATCCGGGCTGACCCTGTTCAAGGTGCCCGAGCGCACACCCTTCCTGGGCATCATCCGCGCCACGGCCGAGATGCAGGCGGCGGAGGAGCGCACCGCCCTCGAGACGATGCTGTCGGAGCAGCGGCGCCTGACACGGGCGGCGGTGGGCCGTGACGGCCCGGCCCGGGTGGTCCGCGCCCTGGTGGCGGTGCTCGGGGGCGGCTGGGCCGGCGTCTGCGCGGCGGACGCCCAGGTCCTGGAGCGCTCCGGACCGGAGCCCCCCGAGCTGCCCTCGGGCCGGACGCTGACCGAGCTCGTCGAGCGGCTGCGTCCCGCGGGGCTGCGCGGGTCGCTGAGCGAGTCCGGGCCGGCGGGCGCGGTGGTGGTCCATCCCCTCGGAGTGGACGGCGTCCCGCAGAGCTACCTCGTGGTGGCCCTGCCCGGCCCGGTCGACCCGGTCCGCACGGGCGTGGTCGCCACCGCCGTGGCCCTGCTCTCGCTGCACGCCGGGCGCACCGCGGAGCACGCGCTGTTCCGGCGCCGGGTCCGTGCGGGCGCCCTGGCCCTGCTGCTCAACGGCGAGGTGCGGTCGGCCGACGCCGTGCTGGCCGTCGCGGACGACGTGCCGTGGTCGACGGCGTCCCGGGTGCGGGTGGCGCGCCTGCGCGGCGGTCCCGAGCAGCTGCGGGACGGCCTGCGCCGCCTCGAGACGCCCACCGGCCACGGCGTCAGGCCGGTCCTCGTCGGGGAACCCGCCACCGATCCCACCGGAGAGCAGACGGCCGCGGTGCTGCTCGAGGACGTCCCGCACCGGCTGGCCGAGGTCCGGGCCGCCGCCGAGTCCTCGGGGCTGCGGGCCGGCATCGGCGGCCCGTCGACGGTCCACGAGACGGACGGGAGCGCCCGTGAGGCCCTGGAGGCCCTGGAGCGGACCACGGACCGGCAGCGCGTCGGCACGTGGGACGACCTCGTGGACGGCGGCCTCGCAGGCCTCCTCCCGCCCGAGACCGCACGGGCCTGGGCGCGGGACCTGCTGCGCCCTCTGCTCCGGAGCGGGCGGCTGCCCCTGCTGCGCACGTTCCTGGCGCACAACGGCAACCGGAGCGGAACCGCCGAGGCCCTGGGGATCCACCGCAACACCCTGCAGCAGCGACTGCAGGAGATCGAGGAGTCGCTCGGCCGGTCCGTGGACGACCCGCAGCTGCGCGCGGAGCTCTGGATCGCCCTGCGTCTCGCCGACCGGACGGATCGCCGCACTCCGTAGCCCGCCGCCCGCACCTGTGCAGACTGCCCAAGGACCCGGGAGAACTACAGCACCCTGCTGTGTCTCCCCGGCGCTAGCCTGGAAGGGCCGAGGGAGTCGAGGGAACGGGGAATCCCGGCCCCCGCTCGCCGGCACACGGTGCCGGCGCCCCGGCCGGGTCCGGGTCCGCGTCCGGAGCCGTACGCCGGAGCCATCCGTACGCCGGAGCCATACGATGGACGGACGGGCCCGGAGCTGTCGCCCGGCCGCCCGACCATCCCCTTGACGCACTGAACGGGGCACCGGTGCCCGGTGACCTGCCGCGTCGACTCAGAGAGGCTGATACATGAGCATCACGGACAAGGCCCCCGCGGGCCCCGGCATGACGGAGCGCATCGCCGCGGTCCTGGCCAAGACCCCCACGGGGCTGCTGATCAACGGGCAGTGGCGCGACGCCTCGGACGGGTCCACCTTCGAGGTGGAGAACCCCGCCACGGGGGAGGTCATCGCGACCATGGCCTCGGCCACCCGGGAGGACGCCGCCGCGGCGATGGACGCCGCCGCCGACGCCCAGGAGTCCTGGGCCCGCACCCCGGCGAGGGTCCGCTCGGAGATCCTGCGACGGGCCTTCGACCTGGTGCAGGAGCGCGCCGAGGACCTGGGGCTGCTGATGACCCTGGAGATGGGCAAGCCCCTGGCCGAGGCGGCCGGTGAGGTGAAGTACGGGGGTGAGTTCCTGCGCTGGTTCGCCGAGGAGGCCGTGCGCGACTACGGCCGCTACCTGGACACCCCCGAGGGCAACCTGCGGATGCTGGTGACGCACAAGCCGGTGGGCCCGTGCCTGCTGATCACCCCGTGGAACTTCCCGCTGGCGATGGCCACCCGCAAGGTCGCCCCGGCCGTGGCCGCCGGGTGCACCATGGTGCTCAAGCCCGCCCGCCTCACCCCGCTGACCTCCCAGTACTTCGCGCAGATCATGCTGGACGCGGGTCTGCCGGCCGGGGTCCTCAACGTGGTCTCCTCCGCCTCGGCCTCCTCCGTCTCGGAGCCGATCATGGCCGACCCGCGCCTGCGCAAGGTCTCCTTCACCGGCTCCACCCCGGTGGGCAAGCAGCTGATGAAGGCCGCCACCGACAACGTGCTGCGCACCTCCATGGAGCTGGGCGGCAACGGGCCGCTGATCGTCTTCGAGGACGCCGACATCGACAAGGCCGTGGCCGGGGCGATGGCCGCGAAGATGCGCAACATGGGCGAGGCCTGCACCGCCGCCAACCGGCTGCTGGTGCACGAGGACGTGGTGGACGAGTTCGTCGAGAAGCTCGCCGCGAAGATGGGCGCCCTGACCGTGGGCAACGGCGTGGACGACGGCGTGTCCGTGGGCCCGATGGTCGAGGCCAAGGCGCGGGACTCCGTCGAGGAGTTCGTCACCGACGCCGTCGAGCGCGGGGCGAAGGTCGTGGTGGGGGGCAAGCGCGTGGACGGGCCCGGCTACTTCTTCGAGCCCACCCTGCTGCGCGACGTCCCCACCGACGCCCGCGCGGTGACCGAGGAGATCTTCGGCCCCGTCGCCCCCGTGGTGACGTTCCGGGACGAGGACGAGGCCGTGGAGCTGGCCAACGCCACCGAGTACGGGCTGGCCTCCTACGTGTTCACCGAGAACATCTCCCGCGGCCTGCGCATCGGCGACCGCATCGAGTTCGGCCTGATGGGCCTCAACGTCGGGGTGATCTCCAACGCGGCCGCCCCGTTCGGCGGCGTCAAGCAGTCCGGCCTGGGCCGCGAGGGCGGGGCCGAGGGCCTCCACGAGTACACCACCACCCAGTACATCGGCGTGGAGAACCCCTGGGCCGACATCCCCGACCCCGGCACCGGCACCCCCGCCTGAGGCCCCGGTCCGCGTCTCCACGGATCCCTGCGGATCTGCACGGGTCGGCGCAGGTCGGCACGGGGAGGGCGG